>NZ_JAMYQD010000016.1:0-203987 GCF_040320665.1 Mesorhizobium sp. M0626
GTGCGGGCCGTTCCGGGCGGCGGCCGAACCTGGGGGGGGGGCCGAGAATGATCCGTTTTGGTTGTGTCCACGGCCCCCCCCCCCCCCGTGGTGCTCCGCCCCACACCTCTCCCCCGATCGACGGGGTAGAGGAAGGGCGCGAACTTATGCAGACCAGCGCCTTTCCTCTCCCTCCGGAGGGGGGAGAGGTGGCGCGGCGAAGCGGCGACGGAGTGGGGGAAGCCCTCCGCGAAACGCGAAGCGGCCGAAAAACGGCGGCAACTCGGCGAGTGCAAAAACTCAAACAAGAAATAACGTCATGACAAAGAAGCCGGAAAAGCCGGGCTCCGCCAGCATTCGCGTCCTCAAAACACGAATCAAGAAGAAGTCGGGCCTCAAAGAATCGTCGCGCCGCTGGCTGCAGCGCCACATCAATGATCCCTATGTCCAGCGCTCCAAGGCCGACGGCTACCGGTCGCGCGCGGCCTACAAGCTGATCGAGATCGACGACAAGCACCATCTCTTGAAGCCCGGCATGAAGGTCATCGACCTCGGTGCGGCCCCCGGCGGCTGGTGCCAGGTGGCGGCCGCGAGGACCAAGTCGACGGCGGAAAATCCACATGTCATCGGCATCGACTACCTCGAAATGGATGCGGTGCCGGGTGCGCCGGTGCTGCTGATGGATTTCCTCGACCCGGAAGCGCCGCAAAAGCTCGCCGAGGCGTTGGGCGGCGACCCCGATGTCGTGTTGTCGGACATGGCCGCGCCGACGACGGGTCATAAGCGAACCGACCACATCCGCACCATGCATTTGTGCGAGGTGGCCGCCGATTTCGCGCTGTCGGTGCTGAAGCCGGGCGGGCATTTCCTCGCCAAGACCTTCCAGGGTGGCGCCGAGAACGAGCTGCTTTCGATGCTGAAGAAGAACTTCCGCTCGGTGCACCACGTCAAGCCGCCGGCGTCGCGCGATGAGTCGGTGGAACTGTATTTGCTGGCGAAGGATTTTAAGGGCAGAGAGCCACCAGTGGCATCGTCATCCTAGGGCGAAGCAAGGAGCGAAGCGACGCAGCGCAGACCCTAGGATCCATGCCGTGACGTTAACGCGTTGAAACGCTGCAGAATTCTGTGCCGCTGCATCCTTCGATCAAGATCACGGCATGGATCCTAGGGTCTGCGCGACGCTTTGAGTCGCTTCGCCCTAGGATGAACGAAGTGATGAGGGGCGCTCGCCCCTTACTTCCCAGCCGTGCTCACCGGCTCCAGCGTCTTCGGCGTCGTCAGCCGGCCATGTCCCGACACGGCATTGCCGGCATCCGGCGCCAGCCGCATGAATGACACGGACGCTGCCGCCGACACCGCCGCCACGATGAAGAAGGCGATGTGGAAATCGCCGAGCGCCAGCGGTCCGCCATGGATCGAGGTCGAGACTTCCAGGATGCCGCCGGCCAGCGCCACGCCGAGCGCGATCGACAGTTGCTGGAACACCGCCGTGATCGGCGTTGCCTTGCTGGTGTCTTCAGCCGTCACCTCGGCATAGGAGAGCGCGTTGACGCCGGTGAAGAACATCGAGCGGATGAAGCCGCCGACCAGCAATATCGCCAGCATCAGCGCGTAAGGCGTCTCCGGCGTGAACAGGCCGTATATGGCGATCGATGCCGCGGCGATCAGCGAGCCCCAGATCAGCACCCGGCGGAACCCCGCAAGCCGGAAGATCAGCGCGGTAACGAATTTCATGCCAATGGCGCCGATGGCCGAGACGAAGGTGATCATGCCCGACTGGAACGGCGTCAGCCCGAAGCCGATCTGGAACATCAGGGGCAACAGGAACGGCACCGCGCCGATGCCGATGCGAAACAGCGAGCCGCCGAGCACCGAGGAGCGGAACACCTGGTTGCGGAACAGTTCCAGCGCCAGCAGCGGGTTCTTGGCGCGCCGCGCATGCAGCAGATAGAGCACGCCGGAAATCAGCCCGACCGCCACGGTGATGAGGCCGGTCGCCGGCGGCAGATAGGGCAGGCTGACCACCGACAGGCCAAAGACGACGCCGGAGGCCGCCAGCCCGCTCAGCACGAAACCGACGAAATCGAGCGGCGGCGTCTCCATCGAGTCGGTTTGCGGCAGGAAGCGCGTCGCCAGCCAGATGCCGATCAGGCCGATCGGCACGTTGATCAGAAAGATCCAGTGCCAGGTGAAATAAGTGGTGATGAAGCCGCCGATCGGTGGTCCGACGAGCGGTCCGACCAGCGCCGGCACCGTCAGCCACGACATGGCGGCAACCAGCTCGCTCTTCGGCGTCGCGCGCACCAGGACCAGCCGGCCGACCGGCGTCATCATGGCGCCGCCTATGCCTTGCAGGAAGCGCGAGACGACAAAGGCCGGCAGCGAGTTGGAGACGGCGCAGCAGACCGAGCCGACGATGAACACGCCGATCGCGGCGCGAAAAATGGTCTTGGCGCCGAACCGGTCGGCCATCCAGCCGCTGATCGGAATGAAGATGGCCAGCGACACCAGATAGGCGGTCAGCGCCAGCTTGAGCGCGATCGGGCTGGTGTGGATGTCGACGGCGATCGCCGGCAGCGATGTCGCAATGACGGTCGAATCCATGTTTTCCATGAACAAGGCGACCGCCAGAATGAGCGGAATGATGCGGATCAACGAACGCGTCCGAACTGGTCTAAATGTGCCTGCCGGCCAATCCAGGCAATGAAAAGGCGGGCAAGCCGATACAAAGGGCGGTTATCACGCCTCAGGCGCGATGTCGCATTAATTTGCTGTCATTTTTGTGCGACCGTGGGCGGACAAGAGGCATCGCTGCGTTTCGCCACATTGAATGAACTTGCGAAAATTGACCGGGTTCACTATGCTGTAGTGAATATAACTACTATCTGGACAATGTCATGGAAGAAGCCGTTTCCGCAGCCGACGCCAACCGCAAATTCTCGCTCCTCCTGCGCGGTGTCCGCGAAGGACAGAGCTATGTCGTGACCAGCCATGGGCGCCCCGTGGCGCGGATCGTGCCTGCAGGGCAGCCCGACCCTGCGGCGTCTCGTTCGCGCACAGCGCTGCTGTCGCGCCTCGAACGCCAGCCTGTTGTAGAAGCCGGGCGCTGGAGCCGCGACGAGCTTTACGAGGACGAGCGGTGAAGGTCGCGCTCGATACCAACATCCTTGTTTATGCCGAGGGGATCAACGGAGCCGAGAAGCGCGACATCGTTTTCGGCCTGCTGCACGACATTGCGCAAGAGGCAGCCGTCATTCCAGTCCAAGTGCTCGGCGAATTGTTCACCGTTCTCACACGCAAGGCCGGACGATCACGTGCACAAGCGCGCGACGCCCTGTTGAGCTGGCGCGACGCGTTTCCGGTTGTCGGCACGACGCCGGAGGTGATGACGGTCGCGGCTGATCTTGCGACCGATCACCATTTCGGCATCTGGGATGCGACCATCCTGTCTGTTGCCTCGCAAACCGGTTGCCGGCTGCTGCTGTCGGAAGATCTGCAGGACGGCTTCACCTGGGGCGGCGTAACGGTCGTCAATCCTTTCGCGTCACCGCGCCATGTCTTGCTCGATGCCCTGTTGGGCAAGTCCGCCGAATAGGCCACGACCGGCTTTTCAACCACGCCGCGACGTGTTACCAGCCAGCGCCAATCCTGAAAGGGAAGAAACGAGTCGGCGCTGTCCATTTCGGTCCAGCGCTTTTTTGTATTCTCCCGGCGCTTTTCGTATCCGAGGACTGGCCATGGCAAAAATCATCGAAACGTCCACCGGCGCGCTGGCGCTGACCTTTGACGACGTGCTGTTGCAGCCCGGTCATTCCGAGGTCATGCCCGGTGAGACCGACATCCGCACCCGCATCGCCACCGACATCGACCTCAACGTGCCGATCCTGTCGGCCGCCATGGACACCGTCACCGAGGCGAGGCTCGCCATCGCCATGGCGCAGGCCGGCGGCATCGGCGTCATCCACCGCAATTTCTCGCCGGCCGAACAGGCCGAGCAGGTGCGTCAGGTCAAGAAGTTCGAATCGGGCATGGTCATCAATCCGGTCACCATCGGCCCCGACGCCACCCTGGCCGACGCGCTGGCGCTGATGCGCACCTATTCCATCTCGGGCATTCCGGTGGTCGAGAATGGCGGGACCGGCGGCCAGAAGATCGGCCGCCTCGTCGGCATCCTGACCAACCGCGACGTGCGCTTCGCCTCCGATCCGGGGCAGAAAGTCTACGAATTGATGACCCGTGAGAACCTGATCACGGTCAAGGAGAATGTCGACCAGGACGAGGCCAAGCGGCTGCTGCATCAGCACCGCATCGAAAAGCTCGTCGTCGTGGACAAGTCCGGCAATTGCGTCGGCCTGATCACCGTCAAGGACATCGAGAAGTCGCAGCTCAACCCGCACGCCACCAAGGATGCGCAGGGGCGCCTGCGGGCGGCGGCAGCCACCAGCGTCGGCGATGACGGCTTCGAGCGCGCCGAGCGGTTGATCGATGCCGGTGTCGACCTCCTGGTCATCGACACCGCGCATGGCCATTCGCAGCGCGTGCTCGATGCGGTGACGCGGGCCAAGAAGCTTTCCAATTCCGTCCGCATCCTGGCCGGCAACGTCGCCACCGCCGAAGGCACGCAGGCGCTGATCGACGCCGGCGCCGATGCCGTCAAGGTCGGCATCGGCCCGGGCTCGATCTGCACCACGCGCATCGTCGCCGGCGTCGGCGTGCCGCAGCTTTCGGCGATCATGTCGGCGGTCGAGACGGCGCATAGATCAGGCGTGTCGGTCATCGCCGACGGCGGCATCAAATATTCGGGTGACCTGGCCAAGGCGCTTGCCGCGGGCGCCAGTGCGGCCATGATCGGTTCGCTGCTGGCCGGCACCGACGAAAGCCCGGGCGAGGTCTATCTGCATCAGGGCCGCTCCTTCAAGGCCTATCGCGGCATGGGCTCTGTCGGCGCCATGGCGCGCGGCTCGGCCGATCGCTACTTCCAGGCCGAGGTTCGCGACACGCTGAAACTGGTCCCGGAAGGCATTGAAGGGCAGGTGCCCTACAAGGGACCTGTGTCTGGCGTGCTGCACCAGCTTGCGGGCGGGCTAAAAGCCGCTATGGGTTATGTCGGTGGCCGCGACCTTGCCGATTTTCGCGAACGCGCCACCTTTGTGCGCATATCCAACGCCGGACTTCGTGAAAGCCACGCCCATGACGTCACGATTACCCGCGAAAGCCCGAACTATCCTGGCGGAGCCTGACCGGCAGCCAGAGCGGTACATGCTCTGGCGCCACCAGGCGACGATCGTGCTGCGGCTGGCGCGCCATGCCGGCGCGCTGTGCTTTGCCGCCGCGGCGGTTTTCATCATCATGACGCTGCTGGAATTCTTCTATTTCCGCCGGCTGAGCGGTGGCCTGCCGTCGCTCGACGTGCGCCTTGGCGGGTTCACGCCCGACGAGGGCATGGCCTGGCTGACGGCACTCGGCCGGCGCGGCAGCGAGATCATCCTGGTCTGGCACTATTTGACTTTCGACCTTCTCTTCCCGGCGCTGCTGTCGCTGACCATGGTCAGCCTGATCCTGGCAACCGGGCGGCGGCTGAAGAGTTTTCGTGCCATGCCGGTGCAGCTTCAGGCACTGTTCGCGCTGGTCATCGTGCTGCCCTACACGTGCGCCGACTACGCCCAGAACATTGCGGTGGCGCGGCTTCTGTCCGATGCGCTGTCGGCCAACCCGGATTCTCTGTCTTTCGCCTCGTCGCTGATCGTCACCAAATTCGCGCTGCTGGCGATCCCCGTCATCGTCATCGCGTTTTTGATCCTTGCCGCCCAGCGGCGTCCACAGGCATGAACGACAGAGCAGGGGCAACGCCATGAGCCAGACCGCGATTTTCTGGCCGATGCTGGCGCAGGTGTTGCTCGTCTATATCGTCTATGTCGTGATGGGCCGGCGCCGCTACGGCGCGGTCAAATCGGGCGAGGCCAAGGTCGGTCAATACAAGGTGCGCACGACCGAGCCCGGGTCGAGCGTCACGGTTGCCAACAATCTCATCAACCAGTTCGAACTGCCGGTGCTGTTCTATGTGCTGTGCCTGGCGCTGCACGCGACCAATGGCGTCAATTATCTGACCCTGGCGTTGATGTGGATTTTCGTGATTTCCCGCTATGGCCACGCCTGGGTCCACCTCACCAGCAACAATCTGCGGTTTCGCAGCCGCGCCTTCTACGTCGGCGCGATCATTCTCTTGTTGGCATGGATCTGGTTCGCGCTACACCTGCTCGGAGCGGTGTAGGGCAGTCGTTTACCCTCCCCCTCGTGGGGAGGGTCGCTCCGCGCAGCGGAGCGGGGTGGGGGTCTACAAATCGAACACCGCGATCTTGCGCTTGTCGAACTTGATGCCGATTTCGCCGCGCACCAGCTTCAGTGCGGCTTCGCCGAACACGGCGCGTCGCCAGCCCTGCAGGGCCGGCACGTCGGCATCCTCGCCCTCGGCGGCGATGCGGTCGATGTCATCGCTGGACGCAAGCACTTTCGAGGCGACGCCTTCCTTCTCGGCGACGATCCTCAACAGCACTTTCAACAGCTCGGAGGCGGCATTGGAGCCTTCGGGCGGCTGAAAGCTCTTGGGCAGCTTCGGCATCTCTTCGCGGGGCAAAGCGAGCGCCGTGTTGACCGCGCCGAGCAATGCGGTAGCCGTCGACGAACGCTCCCAGCCTTTCGGCGTCGTGCGCAGCTTGCCAAGGGCTGCCGCATCGCGCGGCGCCTGCTGGGCGACCTCGTATATGGCGTCATCCTTGAGCACCCGGCCGCGCGGCACGTCACGCTCGCGCGCCTCGCGTTCGCGCCATGCCGCCACCGTCTGCACGATCGCCAGCTCCTGCGGCTTGCGCAGCCGCATCTTCAGCCGCTTCCAGGCATCCTCGGGGTGCGGATCGTAGGTCTCGCGCGAAGTCAGCACCTCCATTTCCTCGTTCAGCCAATGGGCGCGGTTTTCCCGCTCCAGTTCGGCGCTGAGGTGCTTGTAGACGTCGATCAGATGGGTGACGTCGGCCAGCGCATAATCGAGCTGCTTGTCCGACAGCGGCCGGTGGCGCCAGTCGGTGAAACGCGAGGATTTGTCGAGCCGTGCGCCGGTGATGCGCTGCACCAGCTGATCGTAGGAGACGCTGTCGCCGAAGCCGCAGACCATGGCCGCGACCTGGGTGTCGAACACCGGATGCGGCACCAGATCGCCGAGATGGACGATGATTTCAATGTCCTGGCGCGCGGCATGGAAAACCTTGACCACCGCTTCATTGGCCATCAGCCGGAAGAATGGGGCGAGGTTGATGTCGGGCGCCAGCGGGTCGATCAGCGCGGTGACGCCTGGCGCCGCCATCTGGATCAGGCACAGAATCGGCCAGAATGTCGTTTCGCGGATGAATTCGGTGTCGACGGTGACGAAATCCGACTTTTCAAAAGCGGCGAGAACGGACTCGAGCTCATTTTGGGTGGTGATGACGTGCATCAAATCGCTTTTTAGTAACGGGTAAGGTTCTCTTTCAATTTCAGCCATGGGCGCTTTCGTCAAGCCGCCCTTCGGTCAAGTATCAGCCGATCCGTCGGAATCGCCATTTCTGCGCGCCAGCCGCGCGAAGACGGTTGATGTGCGCAGCAGCGCCGTGAAGCGGCTGCGCTTGCCCGCCGGCACGCTGCCGCGCACCTGCATGCGGTAGAGAATGACGGCGATGAGGGTGGCGTAGACGACTGCGCTGAAGACAAACAGGGCGCCCGGTCCGAAATGTTGCATCACTGCGGACGCCGCGAAGGGGCCACCAATGGCGCCGAAGGAATAGAACAGCATCAAGGCGGCGTTGATCAGCACGAACTCGCCCTTGTCGGCGCGGTCGTTGGAATGCGCCGCCGATAGCGAATAGAGCGGCATGGCGAAGCTGCCGAAGATGAAGACGATGATCAAATTGAGGGTCGGATCGGCGCCGGCGACGAAGACCAGCGCCAGCGCGGCGAACATGGCGCCGCATGTCGTGGCCAAAAGCACCGCGCGCCGATCCCAGCGGTCGGAGAGGTAGCCCAGCGGATACTGGATGAGGGCGCCGCCGAAGATGCCGACGCTGACGAAGGTGACGACATCGGCCACCGACATGCCGATCTGTTCGGCATAGACCGGCGACAGCGTGCGGAAGGCGCTGTTGGTGACGCCGACGCAGATGCAGCCGAAGCAGCCGAGCGGCGAAATCCGCCAGACGCGGGCGAGATCGAGCTTGACGTCTTCGGGCGGCGTCGGGTTGGAGCGGTCGCCGAGCGACACCGGAACCAGCGACAGCGTGATCATCATCGACATGATGGCGAAGATGGCAAAGCCGCCGGGGCCGAAGATCGGGATCAGGAACTGTGCGCCGGTCACCGAGCCGATATCGACCATGCGGTAGATGGCCAGCACGCGCGCACGATCCTTGTTTTCGACGCCGGAGTTCAGCCAGGCTTCCATGACGGTGAACAGACCGGCAAAGCAGAAACCGCCGGCAAAGCGCACCGCGCACCACATCACCGGATCGATGATCAGCACCAGGAGCAGCGTACTGGCCGCGGCGATGGCGGCGAGCGCTGAAAACGTCCGGACATGGCCGACTGCCTTGAGGATGCGGGTGACTGCGAGGCAACCAAGCAGGAAGCCGGCGAAATAGAACGTGCCCATCAGGCCGATGTCGGAGGCCGAAAACCCTTCCTGCGCGCCGCGCAACGCGATCAGCGTGCCCTGCAGCCCGTTGCCGCCAAGCAGGATGCCGGCGGCGATGAGGAGCGGGATCAGCGGGCGGATGGAGGACATACGGAACCGTTGCTTAGGTGGCTCCACAGTTCTGAACCATCGGTGTGGCCAATGCCAGTGGCTTGTCCCGCCGCCAACAGGTGTGTGGCTTCAAGTGCGGCCGTTCAAGCTCCGTCGGCCCTCGCCAAAGCTTCGCTCGCCGGCGCAGGCTTGCCCCGGGCAGCCCTTCGGCCAAGCGAGCCGGCGGTCAGCAGGCTGAGCATGATGAACGGGATGCCGATACCGAAGGCCGAGCGGATGCCCCAATGGTCGGAGACGAAACCGAGCAGCGGCGGGCCGAGCAGGAAGGCGACGAAGGAAATCTGCGACAGCGCCGCGACATTGATCGTCGCGGAGCGGTCCGTCCGCTGGGCTGCCGCCGAGATCGCCAACGGAAAGAGCACGCTGCTGCCGATGCCAAGTAGCGCAAAGCCCAGCATCGATACGAGCGGGGCAGGCGAGAAGAAGACGAGCAGCACGCCCACCGCCATCGTCGCCAGCAGCACCCGCGCCACGACGCTCGGCGAGTGGCGGTCGACAAAGGAGTCGGCAAAGAAGCGCGTGCTCGCTTGCGAGAATGCAAACAGCGCCACTGTGAAGCCGGCGACGAAAGGGCCCGCATCGAACACGGTGCGCATGTAGATTGCCGACCAGTCGATGCTGGCGCCTTCCATCAGCATCGCCGACAGCGTCACCGCGACGAGGACGAGGATAGGCAGCGTCGGCCGCGCCAGCCTTGGCGCCGTCTCGTCATTGCCGGCGAAGCGGCTCGGCGCCGGTTCGTAACCGCCGAGAAACAGCGCGATTCCTGTCGCCACCATCGGTACGACAATCGCCAGGTGCAGTTGCGGCGATATGCCGAGATGCGCAAGCGCGGCGCCGAACAGGCCGGCGCCGAAAAAGCCAATGCTCCAGAACGAATGCGCCCGGTTCATGATCCGGCGCTTGAGCAGGAATTCGGTTCTGTCGGCCTCGACATTGAGAATGATCTCGACGCTGCCGATCATCAGGCCGACCGGAAACAGCATCAGGAATAGCGCAAGCGGCCCAGGCGCATGCACGGCAATGGCAAAGACGACCGACAAAAGCGGCACCAGTCCGAGCAGCGCGCGGCGGAAGCCGACGCCCTCCAGGATCGGCGCCGCCAGCGTCAGCGCGGTCAAGGTGCCAATCGGCGTCCCGATCAGGCTGAGCCCGAGCGTGCCGTCTCCTATGCCCATGGCATGTTTGATGTCGGGCAGCCGCGGGAAGATTTGGCCCATGGCGAACGAATAGATCGCAAAGCCGGCGTAGACCCGGTGTTGCGGAGCGAGGCGGAGGCCAAAGGTCATGACGATGCTTTCGGGGAAGAGAGCCGGAGATTGTCGTTGATATCCCCTTATCTTGCACAAACATGCAAATTGTGCAAGAACGTGCACAAAGAAAACAGGATCATGCAATGCTGACCGATGAGCGGCATCAAATCATTCGCGATCGCCTGGCCGTCGAGGGAAGGGTGCTGGCCGGCGAGCTGGCAGGCCGCTTCGGCGTTTCGGAAGACACGGTTCGCCGCGACCTCAGGGAGTTGGCCAAGGCCGGGCAGTGCCGCCGCGTCTATGGCGGCGCGGTCGCGGCCGCACCCTTCGCGGCCACGCCGGTCGGCCTGCGCGCCGGCCATGCGGTCGAAGAAAAGACGCGGCTGGCCCGCGCGACCGTGGCACTGCTTTCGCGCGGACAGACCCTGTTCATCGACAGCGGCTCGACCAATGCCGCGATCGCCAGGGCCATCCCGCGCGACCTCGATCTGACCGTCGCCACCAACTCGCTCGAAATTGCCTCCGTCCTGTCAAACCACGCTTTGGTCGAGCTGATTGTGCTTGGGGGACGGTTCGACCGCCACCTCGGCGCCTGCGTCGGCGCCGACACGCTTGCCGCTGTCGCGCAACTTGGCGCGGACCTGTTTGTTCTCGGATCCTGCGGTCTCGATGCGTCGCGCGGCGTCACGGCCTTCGATTCGGCTGAGGCCGAGGTAAAGCGGGCGATGGCCAAGAACAGCGCAGGCATCGTCATCGCTGTAACCAACGACAAGCTAGCCACAGCCGCACCCTACCGGGTCGCCAGGCCAGAGGCGATCCGCCACCTCGTGGTCGAAAAGACCGCGCCGGCCGCGATCCTCGCGGATTTCGAACGCCAGGGCGCCGAAATCCATTTGGCTTAAACGGAGCTCGGCGCGCGGGCAGTCCGGGACGCAGCATGGGCGACGAACACTTCGACATCTTCCTTTGAATAACCGAGAAGGGCTCCTTCAAGCCTCGCCAGATCATTCGATGTGAAGATGTCAAAGGCCTCTCCGCTGCGGCACATTCTGGAGATCAACAAGCTCAGTTTGCAGCGCCATTCCTCTGTCGGCAGGCAGTAGCGGCGATCTTCCACGGACGTCTCTGGATCAAAGTGGGTGAACTTCAGGATGCGGCCTTCGTCGACAAACGGTGCAAAGCCCGTGTCGCCAATATCTTCGGCGTCCATACCCGGCTCCGCCCCGAACAGGGCCATCGGCTTGTCGCCCTGAAGCATCAGTGCCAACTCGCGGCCATTATGTGGCCCGACGCCCGACGGGACTGTGCGTTTCGGCATGAAGCATCTCCAGATTGCTTGAGGACGGCACTGTCGCGAGAAACATGCCTGGCGGCAATGCGCCAAGCCTGGCAAAGACTTTATGCTGACGATCGCATAGGGCGGCGACCCAAACCCGGCTTGCCTTGACAAATCGGGCCTCCCATGCGCTTTTCGCGCAAATTTTGGACCGGGCTTTGATGCTCGACCCACAACCCAGCACCCCGGAATTTTGACATGACAATGCATCGTTACCGCAGCCACACCTGTGCCCAGTTGAGAAAGAGCGATGTCGGCTCTTCGGTTCGCCTGTCGGGCTGGGTGCATCGCGTGCGCGACCATGGCGGCCTGCTGTTCATCGATCTGCGCGACCATTACGGCCTGACCCAGATCGTCGCCGATCCGGATTCGCCCGCCTTCAAGGTGGCCGAGACGCTGCGTGGCGAATGGGTGATCCGCGTCGACGGCGAGGTCAAGGCGCGCCTGCCGGACACCACCAACGCCAACCTGCCGACCGGCGAGATCGAGATCTTTGCCCGCGAGATCGAGGTGCTGTCGGCAGCCAAGGAATTGCCGCTGCCGGTGTTCGGCGAGCCCGACTATCCCGAAGACATCCGCCTGAAGTACCGTTTTCTCGACCTGCGCCGCGAGACGCTGCACAGGAACATCGTGGCGCGCACGAAAATCATCGCCGAGATGCGCAAGCGTATGACCGATGTCGGCTTCACCGAATTCTCGACGCCGATCCTGACGGCCTCGTCGCCGGAAGGCGCGCGCGACTTCCTGGTGCCGTCGCGCATCCATCCCGGCACCTTTTACGCGCTGCCGCAGGCGCCGCAGCAGTACAAGCAACTGATCATGGTTTCGGGCTTCGACCGCTATTTCCAGATCGCGCCCTGCTTCCGCGACGAGGACCCGCGCGCCGACCGTCTGCCCGGCGAATTCTACCAGCTCGACCTCGAAATGAGCTTCGTCGAGCAGGACGACGTGCTGTCGACCATGGAACCGGTGATGCGCGGCGTCTTCGAGACCTTCGCCAACGGCAAGCCGGTGACGCAGACATTCCAGCGCATTCCTTACGATGTCGCCATGCGCAAATATGGCTCCGACAAGCCGGACCTGCGCAACCCGATCGAGATGCAGGCCGTCTCCGACCATTTTCGCGATTCCGGCTTCAAGGTCTTCGCCAACATTCTGGCCAACGATCCGAAGGCCGAAGTGTGGGGCATTCCGGCCAAGACCGGCGGCAGCCGCGCCTTCTGCGACCGCATGAACTCGTGGGCGCAGGGCGAGGGCCAGCCGGGACTGGGTTACATCTTCTGGCGCAAGGAAGGCGACAAGCTTGAAGGCGCCGGTCCGCTGGCCAAGAACATCGGCGAGGAGCGCACCGAGGCGATCCGCCAGCAGCTCGGCCTTGCCGATGGCGACGCCGCCTTCTTCGTCGCCGGCGATCCGAAGAAGTTCGTTACCTTCGCCGGTGCCGCGCGTACGCGTGCCGGCGAAGAACTGAACCTTGTCGACCGCGAGCGCTTCGAATTGTGCTGGATCGTCGACTTCCCGTTCTTCGAATGGAGCGAGGAGGAGAAGAAGATCGACTTCGCCCACAACCCGTTCTCGATGCCGCAAGGCGGTATCGACGCGCTCAACGGCGACGACCTGCTCGGCATCAAGGCCTTCCAGTACGACATGGTCTGCAACGGCTTCGAGATCGCCTCTGGCGGTATCCGCAACCATTTGCCGGAAACCATGGTCAAGGCGTTCGAGACGGTTGGCCTCGACCGCGCCACGGTGGAAGAACGCTTTGGTGGCCTCTACCGCGCCTTCCAGTATGGCGCCCCGCCGCATGGCGGCATGGCGGCCGGCGTCGACCGTGTCGTCATGCTGCTGGTCGGCGCCAAGAACCTGCGAGAGATCACCATGTTCCCGATGAACCAGCAGGCCTACGATTTGTTGATGAACGCGCCTTCGGAAGCCTCGCCGCAGCAGTTGCGTGATCTGTCGCTGCGTGTCGCGGCAGTGAAGAAGGACTGACGGCAGCGTTGAAGCCGCCCTTTCTCCCCGTCTCTATACGGGGAGAAATGTCCGACAGGACAATGAGGGGCAGCACGCATGCAGGCGATTGGCGAACGGCCTTAGCAGTTGGCGCCTTCTGACAACCGGTTCAGCATCGAACTACAATTTGCAGGCGTTGGCGCCGCCCCTCATCTGCCTGCCGGCACCTTCTCCCCGTATAGTGACGGGGAGAAGTGAGCGAACTTCGATCAGTCTTCGTTGGCCTTGACGTGGACGCCCAGCGTCTTGGTCAGGTCGGCCGGGTTGGACATGGCGCCGGCCATGATCAGCGCGAACGGCACCGCTGCCGGCGGCTCGGCCGAAATCTCGAGGCTCTTCGGATCGTCGAGGTACTTGCTCACCGCGGCCGTCACTTCGGCGGTCAGTTCGGGATTGTTGAGCTGCGCCATGCCGAACGGCACGATCGCCTTGGCCTGGTTGGCGATGTCCTTGCCCGACATGCCCTGCTGCTTGCCGACATATTCAAGCACCTTGCCGGTCAGCGAATCGTCGTCGAAGCGGATCGAGGCGCTGTTGAAGGAAAGCTGCTGCAAAAGGCCGAGCAGGGCCATGCCTTGCGCCGAATTGTCGGCGCCTTCGGGCTGCGCCGCCATCTTCTTCTGCATCTCCTGCAGCGACTTGACGAAGTCGACCGTGTAGCCGCCGAGGCCGAAGGTCATGCCGAGCGTGCCGGCATTCTCGACCGAGATATCGTATTTCGACAGGTCCATCTTGCCGTCGCTCGGCTGCCAGGTGCCGCCGATCTCGATATTGCCCGTTATGTTCTGGTAGCCGAGGGCCTCGATGGCTTCCTTGGACTTCGCATCGTCGACCAGGGTCAGGTCGGCGTTGAACTTTTCCGTGGTGGCGGAAAACTCCATCGCCTTGCCGTCGGCCGGCGGCGTGATCTGGACAGCAAGCCCATCCACCGAGAAGGCGGTCTTGTCGGCAACCTTGACCGTCAGGTTTTCGAGTTCGGCCGACTTGTAGATCATCATCGAGCCGAGCGGGCCTGTAGCGCCCTCGGCCGGGATGTTGGCGTCGTGGATGACGAAGGGGGTGAGGTTGAGCGTGACGCCGTCCTTGCTGTGCTCGAAGGCCGAAGTCGTGATGGTCGCGACATCGAAGCCGCCATTGGCTTCGGTCACGCCCTCGAGCTTGACGTCGCCGATCGGCAGCGCCTCCTTTTCGGCCGCCGGTTTGACCGACACGCCCTGCAGCACCATGCTGGAATTGTCGCCGGTAACGCCGGTCCAGGTGATATCGACGCCCTGGACGGCAAGTGCGGCCTTCAGTCGGTCGGCAACCGCCGTGTCTTGCGCAAAGGCGGCATTCAGCGGCAGCGTCAGCAAAAAGGTCGAAAAAGCAAGTTTCTTGAGTGTCGAACGTTGGATTGTCATCGCGAGTTCCCTGAGAGAGTCCTGAAAAAGTGTTTTCTCAATTCTACGCCATCACCATTCCGTGACGAACTGGACGGGAAAAAGGCGCTTTCCCGCAGAGTTGTCGAAAATCACGGCGAAAGGCAAATCGGAGCGGGAGCCTTCGCCCGATGCGGTGAATATGTCATGAAGGTCGGGCTCCCCTGCGTACCGTCTCCTGCCTTAGAGAGGGCGTGTAACAGATTGATGTTGGTTGGCAACAGCGCTGCTACCGTTGCTGTTGCACAGGGACGGCAAGGGGGAACATGAAGTCCGTCACATCCATTGTCGGACCTTGAGCCGCCCTCGTAAGCCCAAAGGCTGCAAAGTGCGGAGTTTCCGCAGCCCCGCCTTGCCGCGAATCACCCGCTCGGCTAGTCCAGCCGCATGGGAAAAAGGATTTTGCCGCCTGAAAATGGCGGCGGTGACCACATCGAACCGGTCGATCTGAAGAAGGCGCTGGAAGAGCGCTATCTCGCCTATGCGCTCTCGACCATCATGCACCGGGCGCTGCCTGACGTGCGCGACGGGCTGAAGCCTGTGCATCGCCGCATCATGCATGCCATGCGGCTGCTCAGGCTCAACCCCGACCAGGGCTTTGCCAAATGCGCCCGCATCGTCGGCGACGTGATGGGCAAGTTCCATCCGCATGGCGACCAGTCGATCTACGACGCGCTGGTGCGCCTGGCGCAGGATTTCTCCATGCGCTATCCCCTCGTCGACGGGCAGGGCAATTTCGGCAATATCGACGGCGATAACGCCGCCGCCATGCGCTATACCGAGGCGCGCATGACCGAGGTGGCGAGCGATTTGCTTGCCGGCATCACCGAGGACGCCGTCGATTTCCGGCCAACCTACAATGAGGAGGACGAGGAGCCCGTAGTGCTTCCCGGCGCGTTCCCGAATCTGCTCGCCAACGGTTCCTCCGGCATTGCGGTCGGCATGGCCACCTCCATCCCGCCGCACAATGCCGCCGAGCTTTGCGACGCAGCGCTGCAGTTGATCGAGCAGCCGGACGCGCCGGTGACAAAGCTGATGGAGTTCGTCCAGGGGCCGGATTTCCCGACCGGCGGCATCATCGTCGACAGCCGCGCATCCATCCTGGAGGCCTATGAGACCGGCCGCGGCGGTTTTCGCGTGCGCGCCAAATGGGGCCAGGAGGATCAGGGCAGGGGCACCTGGAGCATCGTCGTCACTGAAATCCCCTACGGCATCCAGAAGGCCAGGCTGATCGAGAAGATCGCCGAGCTTTTGATCGCGCGCAAATTGCCGCTGCTCGAGGATGTCAGGGATGAAAGCGCCGAGGACGTCCGCATTGTGCTCGTACCGAAGAGCCGTTCGGTCGATCCCGGCATTCTGATGGAATCGCTGTTCAAGCTGACCGAGCTCGAAAGCCGATTTCCCCTCAACATGAACGTTTTGTCGCGGGGCAAGGTGCCTAACGTCCTGTCGCTGAAGGGCGTGCTGAAGGAGTGGCTCGACCATCGGCGCGATGTGCTGATCCGCCGCTCGAAGCATCGGCTTGGCGAGATCGAGAAGCGGCTGGAAATCCTTGCCGGCTACCTGATCGCCTACCTCAACATCGACGAGGTCATCAGGATCATCCGCGAGGAGGATGAGCCCAAGCAGGTGATGATGGCCCGTTGGTCGCTCACCGACACCCAGGCCGAAGCCATCCTCAACATGCGGCTGCGGGCCTTGCGCAAGCTGGAAGAGTTCGAGATCCGCAAGGAGTTCGACGGTCTCACCACTGAAAAGAAGCAGATCGAGGCATTGCTCGCATCCGACGCCAAGCAATGGTCGACGATCAAATGGGAAGTCACACAGGTTCGCGACAAGTTCGGCCCCGAGACCGAACTCGGCAAGCGCCGCACCCAATTCGCCGACGCGCCGGAGCATGACCTGACCGACATAGCGCACGCCATGATCGAGCGCGAGCCGGTCACCGTGGTGGTCTCGGAAAAAGGTTGGCTCAGGGCGATGAAAGGCCATCTGGCCGACCACTCCACCTTGACCTTCAAGGAGGGCGACAGCCTCAAGCTCGCCTTCCATGCCCAGACCACCGACAAGATCCTGGTCTTCACCACCGGCGGCAAATTCTACACCATCGGCGCAGACCGGCTGCCGGGCGGCCGCGGCCATGGCGAACCGATCCGCATCATTGTCGACATGGACAACGACCAGGACATCGTCACCGCTTTCGTCCACGACCCGAAGCGCAAGCTGCTGCTCGTCTCCTACGATGCCAACGGCTTCATCGTGCCTGAGGAGGAGGTCGTCGCCAACACCCGCAAGGGCAAGCAGGTGATGAACGTCAAGGCGCCCGACGAGGCCAAGGCCTGCGTCCCGGTTTCCGGCGATCATCTCGCCATCGTCGGCGAGAACCGCAAAATGGTGGTGTTTGCGCTCTCCGAAATTCCGGAGATGGGCCGCGGCAAGGGCGTTCGCCTGCAGAAATACAAGGATGGCGGTCTGCTCGACCTGAAACCTTTCACGCTGGAGAGCGGCCTGTCGTGGCAGGATTCCGCCGACCGCACCTTCGTCAGGTCGCGCGAGGAACTGGCCGAGTGGATCGGCGCGAGAGCGTCGGCCGGACGGATGGTGCCGAAGGGATTCCCGCGGACGGGGAAGTTTGGTTGAAGCTGCTGATCTCCCCCCAAGTGGGCGAGACGGCCGGCAGGCCAGAGGGGGGCGCTGTCCCGCCAGCGCATCAAATGGTCATGGCTCGCCACTCGGTCGCAACTCTTGGGTCTTCAATGTCGGGTGCCAGGCTGGCGATCCTTCGCGCCCCCCTCTGTCCTGCCGGACATCTCCCCCACAAGGGGGGAGATTGGCAGCTTCACCAACCATTTGGACTATCGTCACGATTGCGGCACTATAACAGTGCATAAACGCTGGGTAGGCCGGGAGAGATGGGCGTTTGAAGGAAGCGAAGATCCAGAAGCCGGAGCGTCAGCAGCGCCTGTTCGGCCTGTCGACACCGTTGCGAGCCGCCGTCATTCCGCCGCTGTCGGCGGCGCGCTGGCTGTTGGTGCTGATCGTTGCCGCCGGCGTTTATTTCTTCCACGGCTTCCTGTTTCCCGTGCTGGCGGCGCTCGTCATCGCCTTCGCCAGCTGGCCGCTCTACCGCCGGCTGCTTGCCGGTGTCGGCGGCAACCGCACCGTCGCCGCGACGCTCGCCATCCTGTTCATCCTCGCCTTCCTGGTGGTGCCGATAGCGCTCGCCGGCACCTACGCCATCAACGAGGTCCGCGAATGGGTCGGCTGGGCGATCGAGACCAACAGGCACGGCGCGGTCACACCGCACTGGATCACCTCGCTGCCTGTCGTCGGCGAGTGGCTGAACGAACAGTGGACGGACAATTTCGGCCATCCCGGCGGCATCGGCGAGCTGATCCAGCTGGTCAGCGGCGCCAATATCGGCAGCATCTATCGCGGCGTGCTGGCTGCCGGCGGCAGCGCCTTCGGCCTGTTGTTGACGCTGCTGTTCATGATGATCGCGCTGTTCTTCGCCTATCGCGACGGCGAGCACTTTGCCGGCCAGATCGACCGGCTCGGCGAACGCATCCTGCCGGCACGCTGGGAGCGGATTTCGCGCGTCGTGCCGGCAACGATCTCGTCGACCGTCACCGGCATGACCGTGATCGCCATCGGCGAGGGGCTGGTGCTGGGCATCGCCTACTGGCTGGCCGGCGTGCCGTCGCCGGTGACGCTCGGTGCGCTCACCGGTGTGATGGCGCTGATCCCCGGCGGCGCGCCGCTGTCCTTTACGCTGGTGTCGATCTACCTCGCCGCCAGCGGCTCGCCGATGGCCGGGCTGGCGTTGTTCATCTGGGGCGCGGTGGAACTGTTTATCGTCGACAAGACCTTGCGCCCGAAACTGGTCGGCGGACCGATCAAGCTGCCTTTCCTGCCGACATTTTTCGGCCTGATCGGCGGCGTCAAGACAATGGGCTTTCTCGGCCTGTTCATTGGCCCCGTGCTGATGGCGCTGCTGGTGGCGATCTGGCGCGAATGGCTGCGCGAGGTGGAACTGGCCGAGGATGCCGTTCCCGATGCCGTCGCCGAGATCGAAGGCGGGCCGCCACAGATCGAGATCGTCGCCGAGAAAAAGGCCAGGGCATGATCTTCAGGATCAAAACGCGGCTCACGTGACGTCGGGTCCTGCGCATGTTTTTGCGATTTGTTCGGCCAAGAATCATTGAGGGAACACGGGCGCGCGAAGGTTTTTTTGGCGCTGCCTACGAGTTGCGAGGTCAAACTGATCTCGATCAACACACGTTGGATCGGCTGGAAGACAGTCTTGCCTGGTTTCGACAGAACCTTGCTATCCCGCCACGCTTCAACCTCTCAAGCTCGAAAGGTTTTTACAGGAAACAGACGACCCAAGGATTAAGCTGGTTCAAGCCAACTGCGACGGAGCATTTGGCTAGGGCTTATGACCTCACCGCACTTCTTGCGCAGCATGGGCATCATGTCGAGGTCATGAAGAGTTCCCGTTTGGGATATGTCGTTTACGAGGATGAATACCAGATCGTTGCAGAGCCTTTTTCAGATACGGCAACACGTTGATCGCACCTCTAAACAGGGTAAGCGACAGCAAGCGCTGCCCGGCGCTTGCGCCCCTCATGCAGCTGCCACAACGAATGCGCGACCAGCGTGACGATCAGGATCACGCCACCGATCAGGCTGTTGCGCGACGGCGTCTCGGCAAAGATCATCCATATCCAGACCGGCGCCAGAACCGTTTCCAGGAGATAGAACATCGCCACTTCCGGGCCGGAAATGTATTTCGGCCCGTTGGCCAGGCAGAAGAAGGCGAACGGCATGATGACGGCGCCGTTGAAAATGATCCACCATGGCGCTTCCACCTGGAAACCGGTCCTGGAGACCATGAGCGCCGCCAGCCAGAACGGCAGCAGGACGCCGGTCAGCGCGGTGAATCCCATATCCCTGCCGCTGGCGCGTGAAACGGTGATGGCGCAGGCAATCGCCAAGGCCGAACACAGCGCCATCACATCGCCGAACAGATTTCCCGTGCCGACGGAATCGCCGACGATGATCGCGATGCCGACGATCATCAGCGCCATTGCCGCAAGCGTCAGCGGCTGCGGTCGCTCCTTCAGAAACAGCCACGACAGCAGCGCCGAGAACATGGTGGAGAAGGCCAGGATGAAAACCAGATTGGCGGTCGAGGTGTTGTAGACGGCGGTGATGAAGGCGATTGCGCCGAGCCCGTAGAGTGTGGCGACCACGAGCCCCGACCAGCCGGGTATCAGCTGCGGAGCATTCTTGCTGAACGAGCGCCAGATGGCCCATACGATCAGCCCTGCCACGAAGGTGCAGCCGGTGCGCAGCAAAAGGATCGTCCAGGCTTCGCCATGGGCGAGCCGGATCAGGGGAATGTCGATGGTCAGCGCCAGCCCGCCAAGCGCGGTGAGCAGAAGTCCTTTGGTGTGGGCATTGTGAGAGGACATGCAACGACTTTCGCAATGAGTTGAGCAGATGCCGGTCGGCGCAATCGCCCCGCCAACGGGCGGAAGACCAGCATCGTCTCGGCTGAAATGTTTAGATCAGGATCTGGTAAGAAGAAAAATCAGCGCGTGACCGCTTCGTGGTCGTAGCGTTCCCAGCCCTTCGGGCCGAGATGCTCCTGCGGCATGAAGCGCATTTTATAGTTCATCTTGCGCGAGCCGTTGACCCAGTAGCCGAGATAGACATGGGGCAAGCCCATGGCCCGGGCGCGGGCGATATGGTCGAGGATCATGAAGGTGCCGAGCGAGCGGTCCTCGAACTCGGGATTGAAGTAGGAATAGACCATCGACAGGCCATCGGCCATCTTGTCGGTCAGCGCCACGGCGATCAGCTCGCCCTGGCCCTTGCCGGTGATGAATGTGTCGGGGCCGCGGCGCCGGTATTCGATCACCTTGGTGTCGACATGGGTATCCTCGACCATCATGGCGTAGTCGAGCACCGTCATGTCGGACATGCCGCCGCGGCGATGGCGAGCGTCGAGATAGCCGCGAAACAGCGAATACTGCTCCGTCGACGGCTGCGCGTCGTGCATGGCGCCGATCAGATCGGAATTGCGCTGGATCACCCGCTTCATGTTGCGGCTGG
This sequence comes from Mesorhizobium sp. M0626, assembly GCF_040320665.1. NCBI lineage: Bacteria > Pseudomonadati > Pseudomonadota > Alphaproteobacteria > Hyphomicrobiales > Phyllobacteriaceae > Mesorhizobium > Mesorhizobium sp. M0626. The sequence continues at coordinate 20,947 of NZ_JAMYQD010000016.1, forward strand.
CGGTGAACTCCTGCGCCAGGATGCGCACCGAGACGCAGGCGCGGCAGGTCTCGCAGGCGGGACGGTAAGCGATGTTCTGCGAGCGCCGGAAACCGCCTTGCGTCAACAGGTCGTTCATCTCCGGCGCCTTGTCGCCGACCAGATGCGTGAACACCTTGCGTTCGAACTGGCCCTCGAGATACGGGCACGGCGATGGCGCGGTCAGGAAGAACTGCGGCGACTGGGTCGGATGGTGCGTCATCGAACCTTGGGAACACTCCTGCGAATCGCTCTACCTTTGGCTTGGCTGGCGAAAAATTCAACAGGATTGTGAGGGCGGGGTTGAGCGGACCCCTTCACATTTGCGCACAAATGCCTGTTGGCCCCGGTTGAACGCCGGTTCAACGGTCGCTGCGGCTGACGACCGTGCCAAGCAGCAGGTCGTGCAGTGTGCGCTTGCGATCGGAAAACAGCGTCACCAGGAGGACGAGCGGCGTCAGGATGACCGTGCTCGCCCAGAACAGCACCGAATGGACAACGGCGGTGAGGCCGTCGATACGGCTGCCGTCGAGACGATCGAGTCGAATGCCCATCATCTTCATGCCTGATGTGGCCTGGTTGCGACCGCCCAGCGTGTTCCAGATGTAGAGAATGGCGACCGCCGGCACGAGGATGGAATACAGCGCCCAGCCAAGACCGAATGTCAAAAGGCCAAGCACGGCCACCAGGATCGCGAACGGAATGGTGAGAAGCGCCACGATGCAATAGTCGATGATGAAGGCCAGGATGCGCCGCGTGCGCACACCGTCATAGGCCCTGACGTCGTCGAGCCTGCTGGTGATGATTTCGCCGTCAAGTACGCGCGCGTTCATGTCATGTCCTCGTAACAGGCGCCACGCTAGGGTGCGCCGCCACTGAAATGGTGAAGACCGCGGGCGGAATCAAGATCGGTTCGTCCATCGGTCCTGCTCGGCAGTGTGACGCGGTTGAGCCGATTGAATTTGGTGGACGGATGGCGTTAGCTTGCTGCGGCGCAACAAGACGCCGAGGGGACGGGGTTACATGGATTACGACATGCTGGTCATCGGCAGCGGCCCTTCCGGGCGCCGCGCCGCGGTGCAATCGGCCAAGCTCGGCAAATCGGTGCTGGTGGTCGACAGGGGCCGGCGCCTCGGCGGCGTCTCGGTGCACACCGGCACCATCCCGTCGAAGACGCTGCGCGAGACGGTGCTGAACCTGTCCGGCTGGCGCGAGCGGGGCTTTTACGGCCGCGGCTACCGGGTCAAGCAGGACATCTCCATCGCCGACCTGGTCGAGCGGCTGCACAAGACGCTCGACCACGAGGTCGAGGTGCTGCAGCACCAGTTTATGCGCAACGCCGTCAAAAGCGTGCGCGCCATGGCGAAATTCGTCGGCCCAAACAAGGTCAGCCTGACGGCAGACAATGGCGACTACTCGGAGGTTGGTTTCACCAATGCGCTGATCGCGGTCGGCACCAGGCCGCACCGGCCGCGCGACGTGCCTTTCGACAAGATCCGCGTCTTCGACAGCGATGAGATGCTGGAACTCGACCATCTGCCGCGCACGCTGACGGTGATCGGCGCCGGCGTCATCGGCGTTGAATATGCGACGATCTTTTCGGCGCTCGACGTGCCGGTGACGCTGGTGGAGCCGCGCAACACCATCCTCGATTTCGTCGACCGCGAGATCGTCGACGACTTCATCCACGAGATGCGCGACCGCGGCATGACCATTCGCCTCGGCAGTACGGTCAAGGAAATCGTCTCAAAACCCGACTATGCCGAAGTGACGCTCGCCGATGGCCGCACCATCCGCTCCGAGATCGTGCTTTACGCCGCCGGCCGCAGCGGCAATCTCGGCAGCCTCGGCCTCGACGTGGTCGGCATCGAGGCCGATTCCCGGGGCCGCATCAAGGTCGATCCGCAGACCTTCCAGACCAGTGCGCCCAACATCTATGCCACCGGCGACGTCATCGGTTTCCCCAGCCTTGCCTCGACATCGATGGAGCAGGGCAGGGTGGCCGCCTGCCACGCCTTCGGCGTGCAACTGCCACCGCCGCCGGAAACCTTCCCCTATGGCATCTACGCCGTGCCGGAAATCTCCACCGTTGGTCAGTCGGAGGAGCAGGTGCGCGAGAGCGGCGCTGCTTATGAAGTCGGTCTGGCGCGGTTCCGCGAAACCTCGCGCGGCCACATCATGGGCGTCAACTCCGGCTTTCTGAAGCTGCTGTTCTCGGTCGAAACGCGCCGCCTGCTCGGCGCCCACATCGTCGGCGAAGGCGCCACCGAACTGATCCATATCGGCCAGGCGGTGATCAACCTCGGCGGCACGGTTGATTTCTTCGTCAACAACACCTTCAACTATCCGACGCTGGCCGAAGCCTACAAGATCGCCGGGCTCGATGCCTGGAACCGGATGGGACAGGGCTAGGCGACGAGCATCTGCTCAGCTGTTCCGCCGGGCGCCGATGCGGTCTACCAAGGTCTCCTAGCCTGCCTGGCGTGCGACCAATGCTGGTCCCGCCAGCCATTGCCGGACGATGGCGGCATCCGGGTCGCCGATTTCGTGACCTAAAGGCACGATGCGCGCATCGACCTCGGCGCCATGTTTGTTGAGCAGCCTCACCAGTGGCGGCGCAAACGGCCCGTAGGTCTCGTCGGCGGCACCGGCGACAATCAGGACGCGCGTTCCGGTCAGATCGGTTGCCGGCGCATCGTCAAGCACGGGCATCGCTCTCAGCAGCACTGCTTTTCGGACTAGGCCGGAGTTGAGCAGCATCAGGCTGGAAACCAGATTGGCGCCGTTGGAATAGCCGACGAAAGTCGCCCGGGCGAGGTCGAGCCCGTGGCGCTTTGCGGCCTCGCTTGCGAAGGCGGCAAAGGCCAATGTTTCGGCACGGATGCTCGCCTGTTCGAAACTGGTCGGCGTGATCCGCTCGAACCAGCGGAAGCCGTCTTCTTGGCGGATGCGGCCACGCACCGCGACCAGCGTGGCGTTGGGGGCGATCTGCCTCGCAATCGGCACCATCGTCGTTTCGTCGACACCCGATCCGTGCAGTAAAAACAGGCTCTCGCCGCCGGCATTCTCCGGCTTGAGGAGGCGGTAGGGAAACGCCAGATCCTGATGCAGAAAGGCGTTCTCGTCGCTATATCGATGCACGCTCATATCTCATTGATTTCACGGAGACATTGGTCCTTTGCCAGCTTCAAAACGGAATATTTTCACGCTCCGCGAAATGTGATTGCAACAGGCTCATTTCAGACCGTTTCTGCGCCGATATGCTCCCTGCGGGAGGAATCGAAGCGGTGTGCGCCGATGGTCGCATCCCGGCATGAACAACGCGAGCATCCTTGCTCTCCTTTGAGGCCTTTTGTCGATGACCCTGCCAGTCCCGCCCGATCGCGCCCCGCCTATCGCCGATCGCGCTCCGCGTATCGCCGATCGCGCTCCGCGTATCCCCGATCGCGACACGCGCATTGACGTGTTCCGTGCGCTCGCACTCCTGACCATCTATATCGACCACGTGCCGGGCACCGTCTTCGAAACGCTGACCTACAAGAATTTCGGATTCTCGGACGCGGCGGAAGCCTTCGTGCTGATTTCCGGCATGTCGGTCGCACTCGCATATGGCACCAAGTTCCAGCCGGGCGGCCGGCTGCTGGCGATGTTGAAGATGTGGCGCCGGGCCGGCGTGCTTTACAGCGCCCACATCGTCACCACCATGGTTGTGATGGCGTTGTTCTGCGCCGCGGCGGTGTTCGGCCGGCGGCCGGAACTGCTCAAGCTGATCAACATCGAGCCGCTGATGAAGAACACGCCGGAGGTCATGATCGGCATTGTCACGCTCGGCCACCAGCTTGGCTACAACAACATCCTGCCGGTCTATGCGGCGCTGCTGTTGATGGCGCCGCTCTTCCTGCTCTTCGTCAGCTACCGGCCGCTGCCGGCGCTGGTCTTTTCCGGCGCGCTGTGGCTCGTCGCCGGCCTCTGGCAGATCGCGCCGCCGAACTATCCCGAGCCCGGCTTCTGGTTCCTCAACCCGCTGTCCTGGCAATTCCTGTTCAACATCGGCCTTGCCGGCATGCTGCATGTCAGGCGCGGCGGCACAATTCCCGTCAATCGTTGGCTGGTGGGCGCCGCGGCGACCTATGTCGCGGCAGCGGCGGTCTGGGTGCACAGCCCGCTCTGGGGCGAGATAACGTGGTTTAACCTGCCCGTGGTGATCGGCGGCTTCGACAAGACGTTCCTGTCGCTGCCGCGGCTCCTGCACATATTGGCGGTGAGCTATCTGATCGTCGCCCTGCCGGCTTTCTCGAACCTGTTCCGTCTCAGCCCGGACCATCCGCTTGCCCTGCTCGGCAAGCGCTCCTTGCCGGTGTTCCTCGCCGGCACGCTGATCGCCATGGCGGCGCAGGTGATGAAGCTGATCAATCCGGGCGGCTTTGCCTATGACGTCTTGCTGATTTCGGCCGGCATCGCCATGCAATTCGCGCTCGCCTTCTATCTTGAGTGGCTGTCCGGCATCGGCTTGGGCAAAAAGCCGGTTCGCAAAGAAGCGCCAGCCGTTCACCAGACCTTCGGCATGCCCGCGATGCCAAGGCTAAGCCGATGATCCCACATCAGCCGCCTAGCTAGCAGGCGAGGGGCCGGACGACCCCCGCACCACAAGATCGACCGGCAGCAATTGCCGGTGCTGCGAGCCGTCATTTTCGAGGATCGCCTTGACGGCCAGCCGGCCCATCTCGGCGATCGGCTGGGCGACAGTGGTTAGTGGCGGCTCGGAGTCGGCGCCTTCCGGCACGCCGTCGAAGCCGACGATTGACACATCGCCCGGCACGGCAATGTTACGCTCGCGCAGCCAGTCGAGCGCATGCAGCGCGATCTTGTCCGACATGGCCAGGATTGCCGTCGGCGTCTGCGGCAGCGCGAAAATATGATCGAGGCCGGCCCGAACGCTCGCCTCGTCATTGAGGGTTTCGTAGATTGGCACTTGCGAGACGTCGATGCCGAAGCGGGAGAGCTCGCCGAAATAGCCACGCAGACGGTCGCGTGTGCCCGAGTAGAGGGATGTCGTCTCGACTTGCTCCTGCGTGACGGGACCAAAGCCAGCGTCGGCAGATTCCAGGGCGAGTACGGCAAAGCTGCGATGGCCGAACTCGGCCAGATGGCGCGCCGCCAGACCCGCGCCGGCGACGTTGTCGACGCCGATCGCAGCGACCGCCTCATTTTCCGAATCGAGATCAAGCGCCACGAAAGGCAGTTTGCGTTCGCGCGCCAGTTCGACCAGCCGCGACCCACCCTCGATGCAGAACACGATGAAGCCGTCGACCAGGGCGCTCTGGATGTTCCAGGCGAGCTGCTCGCTGTTGGCGGCCGAGACCAGCGAAATTCCGGCGCCGGTGGCGTCGCAGGCCTGCGAAATGCTGGCCATCATGACGCGGGCAAAGGGATCGTCGAAGAAATAGGACAATGGTTCCGCCGTTGCCACGCCGATGGCGTTGACCTTGCCGGCGCGCAGCAGCCGGCCCTTGGGATCCGGGCCGGCATAGCCCATCGCTTCCGCCGCCGCCTTGACCCGCTCGCGGACCTCTTCGCGCACGATTTCCGGGCGAGCGAACACGTTGGACGCGGTACCGTGCGAGACCCCGGCCGCCTTGGCGATGTCGGCAAGCCGCACTGGTCTCGTCTTGCCGGAGGTCAATGCCGTCATTTTCGTCTCCTGAACCGGAGCCTGTTTAGCACTTTCGTTGGATCGGTTCAAATTTTCCCTTGATCGGACGGCGGAGAGGGTCTATATTTGAATCGATCCAAGGGATTCACCAAGTATAACTTGGATCGATTCAAGAGGAGGGTGCCGTGCATCCCGTGAATTATCTGTTCGAAGACATCTACGGCAATGATTGGGGCATAGTCTCCGACGCCGCCACCCGCAGGCGCCGCGACAAGGTCGGGCCGTGGAGGCGTGACCTGCAATACCTTGTGAAACGCAAGCGCAGCTGATCGGCCCCGGCATTTTCGTGCCAGCTGATTGGATCGATTCAAGTTCTTGAAGAGGAGACGAACATGCATCCCGTGAAGCATCTGTTCGAAGACATTTATCGCAATTACTGGGGTATCTCGCCTGCCACGGAGCAGCCGGAAAGGCGGCGGCCGACCAAGTCTGCCAAGCGCAACCGCGACCTGCTGCCGCAAAACCGGCAGGATTAAGCCTCGTGTGATATCTGATGGGACAGGGTTCTTGGCTCGTCAGGACCGTTGCCGCACGAGCGCCGAGGCCGCGATCATCAGCAGCCAGCCCGCGATGAGCAAGGTGCCGCCGATCGGCGCCGACATCGGGAACAGCCGCGATCCCACGAAATCCCGTGCCAGCAGATCGCCGCAGAACAGAACAAGCCCGACGAGCAGCACCAGGCTGCCGATCCGCAAGATCCGGTTTGCGCCGGCGAGGCCGACGGCCAAAAACACCGGCGCATGCATGAGCAGGAAGGATGCGGCCGTGCCGACGAAGGCGCCGCCGAGATGCGCTGATGCCGCCGACAGCGCCACGCCCGCCGCGCCGGCAATGCCGCCGGCGAAAACGAGGATGCGCGCGCTGTTTGCTGGTGCTGACTCGGCGATGCTCATGTCTCGGGCTCCGTGATTGACGATAGGCGGCGCGACCTGTCTGTCAGGATTTTTCCGATATCGCCAGCATGTCGCGCGTGCGGCGCGCCTGGGCCAGCCAATTATACGCGGCACCGCCCGCCATCAGCACCGACGTGCCGAGAAACACCGCGCGCATGCCGAAATGGCCGCCGACGAAGCCGCCCAGCAGCGGCCCCGCGACCTGGCCGACATATTGCGCCGAGATTGCCAGGCCCAGCACATTGCCGCCGACCCCATCGGGAACATTGTGGCGGATGACGCTGGTGATGCAGGGCAACAGCCCGCCCAGCACCAGACCCATAAGGAACCGCAGCCCGACCAACTGCCAGCTCTCGGTGACGAAGGCCTGCGGTATCAACAGCAGCGCCGAGACGGCCAGCGATGCGACGATGACGTTCCAGTGGCCGATGCGGTCGGCGAGCTTACCCAGCCGTGACGCCGACAGGATGGCGCCCAGCGCCGCCGCCGACATGACGACACCGGAGACCAGCGTCACCCGGCTTGCGTCCGCGACCAGTTGCTGGACGTAGACGGTGATGATCGGCTCGATCGACATGTTGGCGAAGGTGAACAGCATGCCGGTTGCCAGCATCGCCACGACAGGGCGTTTGTCGGGGATCTGCGCCCAACCGCCCTTTGGTTTCTCCTTGGGTTGTGCCTGCATTGGCGGGCGAGGCATCTCCTTGATCAGGAACGTCGTCGCCAGCGCCGCCAGGAAAATGACGCCGCCCGCGATGAGGAAGGTGGCGCGAATACCGATCAATGGCGGCAGCGCGCCGCCAAGCAACGGGCCGACCAGGGAGCCTGCGGTGATGCCGGCCGACAGCACGCCGAGCGCCCAGCCGGAGCGCTTCTTCGGCGTCTGCATGGCGACAAGGATCGTCGAGCCTGAGGAATAACCGCCGGCAAAGCCGATCAGCAGGCGCAAAAGCACCAATTGCCAGACGGTCTGCACCATGCCGGTCAGCGACATGCAGATCGCCATGCCGAAACTGGCGCGCACCAGCATCACCTTGCGGCCGTAGCGGTCGCCGAGCCGCCCCCACAGCGGTGCGACAAGGGCCGCGGCAAGGAAGGTGGCGCCGAAGGCGATGCCGGACCATTGCACGATCGCCGCGTGGCCCAGGGCGCCCAGCTGTTCGACATAGAGCGGCAGGAACGGCAGCAACAGCGTCATCGCCACAAGCGTGCTGAACGATCCGGCAAAGCACACGAGCAGGTTGCGCCGCCAATGAATGTTGTAGGTGGAAGGCGCTTCGGCGGCCTGCGCTGCACTGTCCTGCGGCATGTCCTGTCCTGTCCGCTTGCTGCGGATACCATTTTGGGATACCAACTTGGTACCTCATGGACGCAAAGCCCGGCTGCTGTCAATCAGGCGCTCTCAATGTGATCGGCAAGACCAACGGGCAAGGCCGATCGCCAGCAATGGAAGCAACTATGTCGCAGATGCAGATCGTCGAAAAAGCGCTTCGCGAGATGATCCTTGGCCTCGAGGTCGGTCCTGGCGAGCGGCTGACGGAGCGCTGGATCGAGAGCCGCTTCGGCGCCTCGCGCACGCCGGTCAGGGCAGCCCTGCTGCGGCTGGAGACGGAAGGGCTGATCTGCCGTGACGGGCGCGGCTGGACCGTGTCGCCGATCAACCTTGCCGAACTGGAACAGATCGCGGTGTACCGCGAAGCGGTCGAGGTCGCGGCGGTCAGGCTGACTTCGGCGCTGGCCGACAGGAGCGCAGCCGATGTCATCGAGGCGATGCTGGACTCCTGCGACACTGCCACGCCGCGCGAGGAATGGCACCGCGTCGGCATGGATTTCCATATCGAACTGGCGCGGCTCTCCGGCAACGAGTTCCTGTTTCGGGCCGTGCGCGATGCCATGACGCGGCTGTCGCGGGCGCGCTGGCTGGAGGTGCGCGACGAGGCGGCCCTTGGCCGCGCCTGGAGCGAGCATCACGCCATTCTGGCGGCGGTGCGGGCCGGCGATGCCGATGCGGCGGCGGCGCGACTTTCCGCCCATATCGCCGGCAGCCGCGCTCGCCTGGTGACGTCGTTGCACAATGACCGGCGCGGCCTGCGCGCCAGGGGTTTTGCCGTCGTCGCCGCTTGATACTGGTCACGAAAACGAAAGAACGCCGTCGCGATCCGCTTTCGGCCTCGCTTCGCGGACGCCGATGGCGTAAGAGGCGCCCATGGAAAACAACCGATTTGAAACACCCGTGACCGTTAAGTCGGGCACGGAGGGAAGCACTCAGCTCTTGCGTACGGTGCGCGAGGCTTCCGATTACCTGCTCAACAGCTGGCCCGGCAAGCGCAGCCCCAAGCACCGCGAAGCGCTGCAGGCCTGCCATGACGCGCTGGCCGGCGACAAGCCGGCGATGATCGCAAGACGCGCCTTCATCGCCGCCGCGCGCGAGGTCAACGTCTTCGTCAGCGACAAGGCCCCGGCCTGATCACATCGGCCTGATCAGACCGGCATTTTGCCAGGATCCGGCCCGTTTCGTGGGCCGGTGATCCTGTCTTGCCTATTTTTCTGTTTCGGTGTCGGTTTTCGAACTTGCCTCGTTCTCAGGCTCGGCGCGCTCCTTGGCCGCGACCTTGGCGGCGAGCTTCTCCGCCTTCTTGGCGGCCTTCTGCCGGTCGCGCTCTTTGCGTTCCTGACCGTAATTCGGTGGTCGAGCCATATCGTTTCCTTTCGCTGTGCCTGATCCTGCCTAGAAGCATTGGCCGGCAAACACAACAGCGCCGCGAGGGCAGATGCCAGCGGTTCTGGACTTGCGTGATGGCGAACACAATGGTTTAGAAAAGGCTGCGGGACAGTTGCTGGAGCCGCCGCCGACCGATTTCGAATCAAAACGACCGATGGCCACGCTTCAAAGAAACGCACAGAAGCTGATCTACTATGCGCGCAACGCCATGCGCGACATCGCGCCGCCGGTTCTTTTCCGGCGCCGGCTCGGCCGGCTGCTCGATCAGGCCAGGCTTTCCGACGCATCGGTCCGCCAGCGGCTCAATTACTACAACACGCTGCGGGAGCCTTTTAGCCCCAGCCCCGAGGCCGTGCCGGTCAGCCGGCTGCCGTCGGACCGCAGCATGTACTATTACGATCTGAAGGAGTTCACCCGTTATTTCGACCCAGATCTGCGCATCGACCTGGAATTCGGCGACGTCATCGAAGTGCCGAAGATGCCGTCGATCGTCAAGGACCGGCCGATAGCCGGCGACAACGGCAACGGCGTCCTGTTCAAGCTGAACAAGTTCCGTCATTTCTACATGCCGGCCGACGATGTCGCCTTCGCCGACAAGCATCCGCTCGTCGTTTGGCGCGGCGAACTCAACAATCCGATCCGCACCTTGTTGCTGGATGCAGCCCGCAATCTGCCGTTCTGCGATGTCGGCACGCCGAGGGCGACAGCACCTGCGGAATACCGCAAGCCCTATCTCAGCATCGATCAGCAGCGCCGCTACCGCTACATCATCTCGCTCGAAGGCAATGATGTCGCGACCAATCTGAAATGGATCATGAGCTCGAACTCGCTCTGCCTGATGCCGCCGCCGACTTACGAGACCTGGTTCGCCGAGGGGCAGCTCGAGCCCGATGTCCATTATGTGCCGCTGGCGCCCGACTTCAGCGATCTGGCCGAGCGGGTGCATCATCTCGAGCAGCATCCGGCCGAGGCCCAGCGCATCGTTGCGGCGGCCAACGCCTATTGCCGCAAATTCGCCGACGAGCGGGCCGAGCAGGCGATCTGCCTGCTCGTGCTCTACAAATATTTCGTGCTCAGCGGCCAGATCGAGCCCGATCCGCAGGTCTGGCGGTTTATCGCGGGCTAGCGGCTTCCGGCGCCCTTAAGTCAGATGACGCTGCGGTCCATAACCAGATCGGCCGGGCCGAAGCGGTCCTTCGCCGTAAACTGCTGGTGCCAGTAGGGATAGAGCACCGGCGGCCGGCTGACGGCATCGAGACGCTGGCGTTCATCAAAGGACAGCGTCAGGCTTGCCGCGGCGAGATTGTCTTTCAGCTGGGCCTCGTTGCGTGCGCCAATCACCAGCGAACTGACGGCCGGCCGGCCAAGCAGCCAGGCCAGCGCCACCTGGGCCGCCGAGACGCCGCGAGTGGCGCCGATGTCGACCAGCACGTCGACGATCCGCCACAGCCGGCCCTCGTCGCGGATCGGCGGTTCCGACCAGCCGCCGATCTGGCGCGCCGTCGGACTGTCGCGGCGGTATTTGCCCGACAGCAGGCCGCCGGCGAGCGGGCTCCACACCAGCACGCCAAGGCCCTGGTCGACCGAAATCGGCAAGAGCTCATACTCGGCCTCGCGTGCTTCCAGCGTGTAGTGGATCTGCTGGGTGACGAAACGCGGCTGGTGCTGGCTGTCGCTGATGCCGAGCGCCTTCATGACCTGCCAGCCGGAATAGTTGGAGCAGCCGACATAGCGGATTTTGCCCTGGGCAACCAGCGTGTCGAGCGCGGAGATGGTTTCCTCGAGCGGCGTCGCGCCGTCCCATTCGTGCAGGAAATAGATGTCGATGACATCGGTCCTGAGGCGCTTCAGGCTCTTCTCGCATTCGCGGATCAGATGATGGCGCGACAGGCCTTCGTCATTGGGGCCCTTGCCGATCCGCATGCGCGCCTTGGAGGCGATCAGCACGTCGTTCTTGCGCTTGCCGCCGAGCGCCTCGCCGATGATCTCTTCCGACAGACCGTTGGAATAGACATTGGCGGTGTCGATGAGATTGATGCCGGCATCGATGCAAGTGTCGATGATGCGCGAGGCCTCCGCGAGATCGGAATTGCCGACGGCGGCGAACGGCCCGCTGCCGCCGAAGGTCATGGTTCCCAAGGTCAGCGCCGAAACTTTCAAGCCGGAACGGCCAAGCGTGCGGTATTCCATGTCAGATCCTCGTAGTTTTGGTGGGGAGGCGGTTTTAGCAGGAAAGGGCGGGGAAGCCCGAAGGGGTCCGCCAATTGTAGGACAATTTGAGCGGCTTGTCGCCATCCCAGGGCGATGGATCGGCAATGCTCGCTGGTTTGCAGTGATGACCGGCTGGCCGGCGGCTTGCAATAAAACCGTCATTGGCGGCCTATATCGAGTCGGCTCAGGGTTTCATGCCAGCCGGCAAGCGGAGCAGTGGAAATGACCGAGTTGAAGCAGAATTCTCCGGCCAGGGATTGGCTGGAAGCCGAACTCGCCGACATGCTCGACGAGGACTATGAGCTTGAAATGTCGGAGCCGGCGCTGTCGCTGGAGATCTCCAAGATCTACAAGAACGCGCATCCGCCGTCGATCGACCGCATGCAGTATTTCCGCGACCTGATCGGCTTGCAGTCGGAACTGATCAAGCTGCAGTCCTGGGTCGCCTACCACAAGAAGAAGCTGGTGGTGGTTTTCGAAGGACGCGATTCCGCCGGCAAGGGCGGCGTCATCAAGCGCATCACCCAGCGCCTCAACCCGCGCATCTGCCGCGTCGTGGCGCTGCCGGCGCCGACCGAGCGCGAAAAATCGCAGTGGTATTTCCAGCGCTACGTGCCGCATCTGCCGGCCGGCGGCGAGATCGTGCTGTTCGACCGCTCCTGGTACAACCGCTCCGGCGTCGAGCGGGTGATGGGCTTTGCCGAACCCGATCAGGTCGAAGAGTTCTTCCGCGACGTGCCGGAGTTCGAGCGCATGCTGGTCCGCTCCGGCGTCACGCTGGTCAAATACTGGTTCTCGATCACCGACGAGGAACAGCAGATGCGCTTCATGATGCGCATCCACGACCCGATGAAGCAGTGGAAGCTGTCGCCGATGGACCTGCAGTCGCGCGTGCGCTGGGAGCAGTACACCAAGGCCAAGGAGGAGACGTTTGCCCGCACCAACATCCCAGAGGCACCGTGGTACATCGTCGAAGGCAACGACAAGAAGCGGGCGCGGCTGAACTGCATCGACCATCTCCTCAAACAGCTGCCCTATGAGGACGTGCCGCACGAAGAAATCACGCTGCCCGAGCGGGTGTTCAACCCGGAGTACGAGCGCCAGGTCCTGCCGCGCGAGCTTTACGTGCCGGAGAAGTATTGAGCACTTTTCCTTCTCCCCGTTTCACGGGGAGAAGGTGCCCGAAGGGCGGATGAGGGGCAGCGCCGGCATCGACGAATTCACAGCCGTCGGACGCTGCTAACCTCCAAAAGCAGCGCTGCCCCTCATTGCCTGCCGGGCATTTCTCCCCGTAGAACGGGGAGAAAGAAGCCTGCGCCTATCACTTCGCCACTACACCCGCTTGATCGTCACATGCGTGGCGAGCGCTGTCGCCACCTGCTCGGTGCACTGGTAACCCAGCTTCAGCATATCCAGCCCGGCAAACAGGCTCTCGCCCCTCCCGAGCAACACCGGCGACACCGCCAGATGCAACTCGTCGATGAGCTTCTCTTGCAGATATTGCCGGATGGTGGAAACGCCGCCGCCGACGCGGACATCCTTGCCGCCGGCCGCGGCCTTTGCTTGTTCGAGCGCGGCGTGGATGCCGCCGGCAACGAAGTGGAAAACGGTGCCGCCTTCCATCACAATGGGGTCGCGCTTGTAGTGGGTCAGCACGAAGGTCGGCACGTGATAGGGCGGGTTGTCGCCCCACCAGCCTTTCCAGCTCTCGTCTGGCCATTCGCCACGGATCGGGCCGAACATGTTGCGGCCGAGGATCCAGGCCCCGACATTGTCGAAGCTGCGGACAGTGAACCGGTCGTCCACATCGGTGGTGCCGCCATCCTTGCCGACCATCTCATGGAAGGTGCGGGTGCCGGTCATCCATTTGTGCAGATATTCGCCACCAACGCCGAGCGGATTTTGCAGGTCCTGGTCAGGACCGGCGCCGAAACCGTCGAGCGACAAGGTGAAGGCATTGACGCGAAGTTTGGACATGGAGACTCCCTTTCGGTGACCAGTTGTGATTTGCAATCAGTATTCAAACTGATTGCATTTTGCAACTAGTATTTTTAGAGGCAAGCCGATCTGTGGAATGCGCAGGGACCTCAAGCCGCCACGCGCTTCGGCATCACCGCAAACGGGCTGAGCCCAAGCCAGATCTGCATCTTGCCGGCGACGTCGAGATCGCCGGTCAGGCTGATCTTGTCGCGTTCCTTGTGAACTGTCGTCAGCCCCATCCAGATCGAGGTCATGGTGCACAGATCGGTCGAGACGTAGAGATCGACGTCGAAGCCCGGATCGTACCAGCAAAGATCGACCTCGCCCTGCTTTTCGACGATCAGCCACCACGATCGTTTTGACGCCGGCAGGTCATGGTACAGGAATTGTATCACGGTGCGCCCGTCCGGCAGCGGACTGGGGTTCAGATTGCGCCGCATGTCCCACATCAGCAGCGACGGATCGAGGTTTTTGAGCGACAGCCTGGCCTCGACCCATTTCTGGCCCCAAAACCCCATCGCCTCGACAACCGGGCGCAAATCCCGGCCCGCCTCGGTCAGCCTGTATTCGAACACGCCCTTCTCGGTCGCGATCTCGGTCCGCTCGACGATGCCGCCGGCCTCGAGGTCCTTGAGCCGTTGCGACAGAAGGGTTGGCGACATTTTCGGCACGCCGCGGCGCAAATCGTTGAAGCGGGTCGATCCCGCCACCAGTTCGCGCAGCAGCACCATGGTCCAGCGTGTGCAGAGCAGCTCGGCGGCCATGGAGAGCGGGCAGAATTGCTTGTAACCGGCTTGTGTCATGTGGTGAGCTCCAAAAGATGTTGCCGGACCTTATTCAGAAAACCTGAGTTCAGCCAGTACAGAAGCTGTACTGGCACCCCCGGTACAGTTCTGTGACTGGAGCGGTCCGGCGCCGCCATGCGAGGCAGCGGTCACGTCACCGGGCAGTCCGGTGCCGATCCATGAGGAGTTGGACAATGACCGCTTACGTGATCGCAGACATCAAGGTGAAGGACGACAAATGGGTGCCGGCCTATGCCGCTTCGGTGCATGACCTCGTCCACAAGCATGGCGGCAAGTATCTCGCCCGCAGCGGCAATGTGAAGACGCTGGAGGGCAAGCCGCTCGACACCAGCCTGATCGCCATCATGGCGTTTCCGTCGGCAAAGGCAGCCGAAGCCTTCACCAACGATCCGCAATACGCTCCGTTTGTGGCGGAGCGCCGGAAGGGCAGCGACAGCCGCTTCCAACTGATCGACGATACCGATCTCGCTGGAACGATCCCTTATTTGCCGAAGGCGTGAGGAAAAGCCGGAACCCGGTGTATCAGGGTTCCGGCTAACCCTTCAGCATTTGCGCCACTTCGGGCGCGAAGCAGGTGGACGGGTACTCTCACGCGATTTAGTCTTGAACTCGAAAGTCGGTAAACTGAGCAGGCGCGCACGTGACCATTATTTCACTCATTGCAAAACTGTTTGCCAACCGGAACCGCCCGCAGAATAGGCCAGCTCAAGTCCCAGAGCGGGTTTTCCGCAAAGAGGCGAAATCCAAGAAACATGGAAAATTCTTCCAGATCGGACCGACATATCGCGGCGGGTCCCATTGTCTTCAGCTGGAAAACGCCCAAGCTTTGGTGCCGCCATCCCGCATACTGCTCGGGCCGACGGAGTTTGGGGGATACGGCTTTCCTGAGTACCCGGAGACGCCCAGGCTACGGCCTGAAGCGACAGACTATTGCAGGCCACCAAAAGACTTAGAAGATTTTCATTGTTACTGGCTTGTATCCGAGCGCCTGAAGGACGTTCTGCAGTCAGTCGACCCCGATGGGGTCGTGTTTAACGACTGCGACGTATTCTATTTGAGCGGAAAGCCGATCGAACCAAAGCACTACCTTTGCGACATCGTTCGCAAGATTGATGCCGTGGATCTCGAATCGTCGAAGTTTAGGCTTTTGATCGGCGAGAATGGAGGCGTCCACTACGACCGCGCCGGAGGCGCCTGCTTCTATTTCAAGGAGGAGATTGTTGGCGATGCGCATATCTTCAAACAGAAGAACATGGGCATTGTCATTTGCACCCCCAAATTGAGAGAAGCCTGTGTTGAAGCAGGCATCAAGAATCCCGACTTGTTCCAAGACATGTCGGTTTACGGGAGCGGTCGGCTGGATTTCGAAACAAGAAATGTCAAAGAGAGTTATGTGCTGGAGTGAAATTTATCCCTTCAGCATCTGCGCCACTTCCGGCGCGAAGTAAGTCAGGATGCCGTCGCAGCCGGCGCGCTTGAAGGCGAGCAGCGATTCCAGCATCGCTTTCTCGCCGTCGATCCAGCCATTGGCAGCCGCCGCCTTGATCATCGAATATTCGCCCGAAACCTGGTAGGCGAAGGTCGGCATCTGGAACTCATCCTTCAACCGCCGGATGATGTCGAGATAGGGCAGACCGGGCTTGACCATCAGCATGTCGGCGCCCTCGGCGATGTCCTGCTCGGCCTCGCGCACCGCTTCGTCGGAATTGGCGTGGTCGAGATAGTAGGTCTTCTTGTCACCCTTGAGCAGGCCGGCGGTGCCGACCGCCTCGCGGTAGGGGCCGTAGAAGGCGGAGGCGAATTTCGTCGCATAGGACATGATCGCCACATCCTGAAAACCATTGGCGTCGAGCGCGTCGCGGATGGCGCCGATGCGGCCGTCCATCATGTCGGACGGCGCGATGATGTCGGCGCCGGCCGCCGCCTGGATGACGGCCGCGGCGGTCACCTGTTCCACCGTCTCGTCATTGACGATGATGCCGTCGCGCAAGATGCCGTCATGGCCGTGCGAGGTGAACGGGTCGAGCGCCGCATCGGTGATGATGCCGATCTCCGGCACCGCGTCCTTGATGGCGCGGGTGGCGCGGTTGATGATGTTTTCCGGGTCGAGGATGTGCGATCCCGTCTGGTCGCGCAGGCTGAGTTCAACATTGGGGAAGGTGGCGATCGCCGGAATGCCGAGCTTAGCGGCCCGCTCGGCCTCCTTGACGGCGAGGTCCAGCGACAGGCGGAAGACGCCGGGCATGGCGGCGATCGGCTCGCGCGTGTTCTTGCCGTCGATCACGAAGATCGGCCAGATCAGATCGTTCACCGTAAGCCGGTTTTCCTGCACCAGGCGGCGCGACCAGTCGGCCTTGCGCATGCGCCGCAAGCGGCGGCTGCCGGTGATCTCGTCGACGCTGCGCGCACCGGCGGGCTTTGCCGGTGCGAATTTGTTGCTCGTCGCGGGGGTGAATTTGTTCATCGCAAAAACTCCGGGTCGGGGCGGCTTTTACCACGAGGCCTTGCCGCTGACCAATGCGACACGATTGTGCCAGTCGATAACGCGCTGCTTACGGCTTCGGCGGCCACGCCAGCTCGGGGCCGGTTTTGAAGAACGACACATTGTTGGTGAAGATGCTCTCCGGGGCGAGCCGGATCAGGCGCCCGTCCGGATGGTCGATGTCGGCCACATTGTCGATGAACCAGCGGTTCCAGGTCGCCTCCGGGCCGAGATATTTGTGCAGCAGCCGTTTGAAGCGGTTCGGCGCCATCGCTTCGATGGTGGCGACGCCGCGCAGGCCGAGATGCAGCAGGATGCCGGCCTCACTGTCGAAATGGACGATCTCCACGGCGCAGCGGGTCACGTTCGAGGTGTTTGACAGCACTTGCCCCGGTCGAGCCGAGCAGCCAGATCGCAGCGTCCTCCCAGATGAACCACATCGGCGCGTTGCGCGGCGCGCCGTCAGCGGTCACGGTCGCCAGATTGGCCATCAGCGGGCGGCTGAGAACATCATCCGGGTCGAACTTTTTCGGCATCTCCCAGCCATGGCTCGGCGCTGCGGTTTCAAGCGTCATGCGTTTGTCCCTGCATCAGAAGAAAGGCTGTTTCGCCGGCAATTCTGCGCGCATTTCTGCCCGGGGCAAAGCACGGTCGCGTTGCATTGCGAAAATCCAAACCGCGCCCGCCGGTTGACGCACCCATGCGCCACCTTTAGCACTTCAGTCCCGCAGGCGCGGGGAGGGATTCTCTGACGATGGACTTTGGCGGCGGCGACGAGATCCGCTTCGAACGGTTGGGCAAGGCAGGCGTCGTCACGCTGACGCGGCCGCAGGCGCTCAATGCGCTGACACATCGCATGATCAAGGCGCTGGACAAGGCGCTCGACGCTTTTGAACGCGATACCGGCGTCGATGTCGTCGTCGTCAAGGCCGAGGGCAGAGCGTTTTGCGCCGGCGGCGACATCATGCACGTCTACGAGGCCCGCGCCGGGAAGCCGCCGGTCGAGTTCTTCGCCGACGAATACCGGCTCAACGCCCGCATCAACAGTTACAAAAAGCCCTATGTCGCGCTGATCGACGGGATCGTGATGGGCGGGGGCGTCGGCATCTCTTTCCACGGCTCGCAGCGCGTGCTGACCGAGAACGCCCAGTTCGCCATGCCCGAAGTCGGCATCGGTTTCTTCCCCGACGTGGGCGGCAGCCATCTGCTGCCCGACCTTGGCGGCAGCTACGGCATGTATCTGGCGCTGACCGGCAACCGCATTCGCTATGGCGATGCGCTGTGGTCGGGCCTGGCCACCCACACCATCAAGGCCGCCGACCAGGCTGCCTTTCTCGACCGGCTTTGCGCCAATGGCGATCCGGAATCGGTGCTGCGCGGCTTCTTCGTGCCGGCCCGGCGCGAAACCGCCCAGCCGGTGCTGGAAGCCATCGCCCGGCATTTTTCCCAACCGTCGCTCGCCGAAATCCTCGAGAGCCTGGAGCGGGCGGCAGGCGCCGACGAGTTTGCCGCCAAGACGCTGGCCACCATCCGCACCCGCTCGCCGACCAGCCTCAATGTCGCGTGGCGCCAGATCAGCGCCGGGCTGACGCTGTCGATGGAAGCCTGCATGAAGATGGAGTTCCGCATCCTCAACCGCATGCTGGCCGGGCACGACTTCTATGAAGGCATCCGCGCCGTCCTCGTCGACAAGGGTTCGACGCCGCAGTGGCGGCCGGCAAGCCTGGCCGAGGTCGACGCTGCTTCGGTGGACGCCTATTTCGCGCCGCTCGAACGGGAGCTCGAACTGTGAGCGAGGTCACGTCGCGGCGCATCGTGCTGCAGCCCTCGGGCGTCGAGATCATCTTCGCCTGGTTCCTGCGCGTCATAGCGGGCTATTGCCTGCTGTTCGGCATCCTGTACTGGATCCGGCTGATCGGTTTTTATCCCGGCCCGCTGTGGCGCTTCGACCTGATGCCGGTGCACTGGCAGGTCGTGGCGGTGATGCTGGCCGTGTTCTTCCCCTTCGCCGCCGCCGGCCTGTGGATGCTGGCGTCGTGGGGCCCGGTGATCTGGTTCATCTGTGCTGTCACCGAGACCATCATGTATGCCGGCTTCCCCGATCTCTACGGCCACCGGCCGCTGATCGTCTTCTCGCATGCCGCGGTCGCGCTGCTCTACATCGCCTTCCGCGTCGTCATCTGGATGCGCAAGCGCCCTGCGCGCGCCTGAAACGCCGCCCCGCAGCCATTGGCTAAATCTTTAGGTTAATTATCCTTGCTCGGGTGACCGTTCGTTAAGCGTCTTGCGAAACCTATTACCGGTAAGCTCTTGTTAGCCCTAGCGTTTAAGTCGAATTTTATGAGTATTCGATAGTGTCGCAATCAAGGTGAAAAACAAAAAATCACCAGGGCGACAAACGAGAGGCAAAGACAATGATCAATTCGCGTCCGGCGGCGAAGACCGCCAACGTATCCGACGATCGCCGCGAGGCTATCCGTTCGCTTTACATGGAATCGCTGCAGCTGGTCGAGCGTCTGCATCGCCGTCTGCTTGACGTGATCAAGGACGAGTTCGACCGCAATGGCCGTTCCGACATCAATGCCATCCAGGCGCTGCTTCTGTTCAACATCGGCAACTCCGAGCTGACCGCCGGCGAGCTGCGCTCGCGTGGCTACTATCTCGGCTCGAATGTCTCCTACAATCTGAAGAAGCTGGTCGATCTCGGCTTCATCAACCACCAGCGCTCGCGCATCGACCGCCGTTCGGTCCGCGTTTCGCTGACGCCGAAGGGCAATGAAGTGGCGGAAGTCGTCGCCGGTCTCTATGAGCGCCATGTCGGCTCGATCGAACAGGTCGGCGGCATCAACAGCGAAGAGTTCAAGCAGATGAACCGCGCGCTGCAGCGCCTCGACCGCTTCTGGAACGACACCATCGCCTACCGGATGTAATCAGCGGGCCATTGAATAGCAGCTGCGCCGGAAGAAGCGCGGCCGGAGGCAAGTCTCAGCCAACAGGCCGGTGCCGAAAAGCACCGGCCTTTTCTTTTTCGAGCCGCCTGCGCTTCCAATTCGGCGCAAAGCCACGTTGCCGCCATATTCGCGGTGGAAGCGAGGGGTGTGGGTATGCGGCGGCGAAAGCTGTTCGCGCGCCTGTAAGGTCGCATCGCCGTCCGCTTTTGACGGCCAGGTGACGCAGGTCATGGTTGGCTAATTGTTAACAGTGCCAACTTTAAAGTGCGGGCGATATCGCCCAACATCGAGCACGTAGCCGAACGCTGCAACAGCCAAACGCTACAAGCCAAACACGACAAGAATGTCTGGAACGTCCATGAGAACCAGCCGCCGCTTTTTCCTTTCTGGAGCCTCCGCGCTCGCCGTCGCCATGGTTGCCAATGCCGCCAGCGCGCAGGATGTCATCGACGATATCCTGAAATCTTCGGCCCGCGGCAATTGGGACGACCAGTTCGACGCCCGCGCCTCGGAAGGCGGCAAGGTCGCCTCGACGCTGCCGATCTTCAGCCTGCAGACGGTCGCCTTCACCGAACAGGCGGTGGCGCAGTATCAGAACATCGTCGCCCAGGGCGGCTGGGGCGAGGTGCCGGCGACCAAGAAGCTGCAGCTTGGCGTCGACGATCCGGACGTGGTGCCGCTGCGCAAGCGGCTGATGATTTCGGGCGACCTGGCGCAGAGCGCCGGCATTTCGACGTCGTTCGATTCCTACGTCGACGCCGCGGTCAAGCGCTTCCAGGCGCGCCATGGCCTGCCGGCCGACGGCGCCATGGGCAAATACACTTATGCGGCGATGAACGTTTCGGCGCAGATCCGCCTCGGTCAGCTGCAGACCAACCTGGAGCGCCTGCGCGAAAAGGCCGGCACGCTGGGCAGCCGTTATGTGCTGGTCGATATCCCGGCGGCACAGATCGAGGCGGTCGAGAACGATCGCGTCGTGCTGCGCCACACCGCAATCGTCGGCAAGATCGACCGCCAGACCCCGGTGGTCAATTCCAAGATCAACGAGATCATCGTCAATCCTTACTGGAACGCGCCGGTCTCGATCGTGCGCAAGGACATCATTCCGCTGATGCGGAAGAACCCCGACTATCTCAAGGACAGCCACATCCGGCTGTTTGCGCCTGATGGCAGCGAAGTCGATCCGATGACTGTCGACTGGTCGACGGATGATGCCGCAAAATACCGCTTCCGCCAGGATCCGGGTTCCGGCAACGCCATGGCCTCGGTGAAGATCAACTTCCCCAGCCCCGACGGCGTCTACATGCACGATACGCCGCAGCAAAGCCTGTTCGGCAAGATGATGCGCTTCGATTCCTCGGGCTGCGTGCGTGTCCAGAACGTGCGCGACCTCGTCACATGGGTCCTGCGCGACACACCCGGCTGGGACCGCCAGCATTTCGAGGCGACCATCAAGACCGGCGAGAACACGCCGGTGCAGGTCGTCAACCCGGTTCCGGTCCACTTCCTCTATGTGTCGGCCTGGTCGACGGGTCCGGGCGTCGTGCAGTTCCGCGACGACGTCTACGCGCTCGATGGCGCCAGCGAACTGCAGATCACCTCTTCGCTCTAAGCGGCTGATCTCCTTCAGGAAAGGCCACCGCAAGGTGGCCTTTTCCGTTCGACATCCCAACAGAAGAAGACTGGTGGCCGCCAGCCATGCAGGCCATGAACACTGCCGGACGTTGCGCCGCAGGCCCATCTGGACGGACTAACGGCAATTGCGCATGGTCCTCAAAACAGCCGGAATCGCGCCATGCAGGTCGCAATCTTCATCCTCGCCGTGCTGGTCTTCGTCGCTCTTTCCGGCGCACTGGTGCGGTTGGTTCGGGTGCCGCTGCCGGTGCTGCAGATTGCCATCGGCGCCGCGCTCGCCTGGCCGGTGAAAGGCATCCATGTCGAGATCGACCCCGAACTCTTCCTGCTGGTGTTCATCCCGCCGCTTTTGTTCGGCGATGCCTATGGAGCGCCCAAACGCGAGCTGATCGCGCTGCGCGGACCGATCCTCGATCTGGCCATCGGGCTGGTCTTCTTTACCATTGTCGGCTTCGGTTATGCCTTGCACTGGTTGGTGCCGAGCATCCCGCTGGTCGTCGCCTTCGCGCTCGCTGCCGTGCTGTCCCCGACCGACGCCGTGGCGGTGTCCTCGATCGTCGACAGAAGCCTGGTGCCGGCGCGGCTGATGCATATTCTGGAAGGCGAGGCGCTGCTCAACGACGCCTCGGGCCTGGTCATGTTCCGCTTCGCCGTCGCCGCCGCCGTGACCGGCAGCTTTTCCTTCGCCGATGCATCGCTGTCCTTCGTCTATGCCGTCGCCATCGGCATCCTGGCCGGCATCGCCGCGTTGTTCATCGCCGCCAGGCTGCTGCAGCTTCTGAATCGCATCGGCGGCGTTCCGGCCGAGGCGCAGGTTCTGGTCATGGTCCTGCTGCCCTTCATTGCCTATCTCGTCGCCGAACATCTGCATGCCTCAGGCATTCTGGCGGCGGTCACCGCCGGGCTTTTGACCGGCGGCTCCGGCGTCTTCCGCTTCCTCGGCGTCTCGGCGCGCATGCAAACGATCTCGCTGTGGACGACCTTGTCCTTCGTCTACAATGGCGCGCTGTTCATCGTGCTCGGCATGCAGCTTCCCGAAATCATTCGCCGCGTGCCGCCCGAACTGACCGGCCATTACCCGATCATCCAGCCGGTCGCGACGGTGATAGCGCTGACGCTGTGCCTGATCGCGCTGCGCTTCCTCTGGATCTGGGTCGGCGATATCGCGGCAGGCCTCAAGGCAAAATGGGGAAAGCGCAAAGCCGAGCCGTTCGGGATGCGTGTGCGGCTTGCCGGCTCGGTGGCGGGCGTGCGCGGCGCGATCACGCTGGCCGGCATCCTGTCGCTGCCGGTTGCCATGCCGGACGGCTCGTCTTTTCCGGCGCGCGACCTGGTCATCTTCCTCGCCGCCGGCGTCATCATCTGTTCGCTCGCCATCGCCAGCGTGGCGCTGCCGAAGATAGCGCACGGACTGGTCGAGCCGGGCGAGGATGGCAGCGCCATCGAGGAGCGTCTCGCCCGCATCGGCGCCGCCAAGGCGGCCATCGCCCGCATCGAAAGCATGGCGGGCGCCAGCGACGACGACCAGGGCGAGGTGCCCGGCGCCAGGCTTGCCGCCGCCGAAAACATCGTCGCCGGCTACCGGCGCCGCATCGCCACCTCGGACGAGGCCGACGACGCCCGGGCGGAGGCCCGCGAAGCCGGGCGGCTGGAGCTCGAAATGCGGCTTGCCGGCATCGAGGCCGAGCGCATCGCCGTGCGCGACATGTTAAGCAGCGGCGCGATCAACGACCATACGGCGCGGGCGCTGTTTACCGAGATCACGCTCACCGAAGCCTTGCTGCAGGGGCGGCAGGAGCGAAAATAGCGGTTCAGGGCCGCTCTGGCGCAATCCGGCCAGCAAATTTCGCGCTGCAAACGTGGCGAGGCGAAAACAACTGTGTTAATGGCGCGGCAATGCATGTCGCCCGGAACCGTGCAGCGGTTTCGGGGCAACGATATGCATAGATAAATGCCCCGAACCGAAGGATTTCAGGCCATGGCAACTGCAGCGGCAGCGTCGAACAAATTCGAATCCTTCTTCGAAACCACGCTGGAAGATGCCGATCCGGAGATCTTCGGCTCGATCCGCAACGAGCTTGGCCGCCAGCGTCACGAGATCGAGCTGATCGCCTCGGAAAACATCGTTTCGCGCGCCGTGCTCGAGGCGCAGGGCTCGATCATGACCAACAAATACGCCGAGGGTTATCCGGGCAAGCGCTATTATGGCGGCTGCCAGTTCGTCGACGTCGCCGAGGAACTCGCTATCGAGCGCGCCAAAAAGCTGTTCGGCTGCAACTTCGCCAATGTCCAGCCGAATTCCGGCAGCCAGATGAACCAGGCGGTCTTCCTGGCGCTGCTGCAGCCGGGCGATACCTTCATGGGCCTCGACCTGAACTCCGGCGGCCACCTGACGCACGGCTCGCCCGTCAATATGAGCGGCAAATGGTTCAAGGTCGTTTCCTATGGCGTGCGCAAGGACGACCATCTGCTCGACATGGATGCGATCGAAAAGACCGCGCATGAGACCAAGCCGAAGCTGATCCTGGCCGGCGGCACCGCCTATTCGCGCATCTGGGACTGGAAGCGCTTTCGCGAGATCGCCGATGCGGTCGGCGCCTATCTGATGGTCGACATGGCCCATATCGCCGGCCTGGTTGCCGGCGGCGTGCATCCGTCACCGCTGCCGCACGCCCATGTCGTGACCACGACCACGCACAAATCGTTGCGCGGCCCGCGCGGCGGCATGATCCTGTGCAATGACGAGGACATCGCCAAGAAGATGAACTCGGCGGTTTTCCCCGGCCTGCAGGGCGGCCCGCTGATGCATGTCATCGCCGCCAAGGCGGTCGCCTTCCGCGAGGCGCTGAAGCCGAGCTTCAAGCTCTATGCCGAGAGCGTCGCCGCCAACGCCAAGGCGCTGGCGTCGAGCCTCAAGGAAACCGGCCTCGACATCGTCTCCGGCGGCACCGACAACCATCTGATGCTCGTCGATCTCAGGCCCAAGAACGCCACCGGCAAGCGCGCCGAGGCAGCGCTCGGCCGCGCCAACATCACCTGCAACAAGAACGGCATCCCGTTCGATCCGGAAAAGCCTTTCGTCACCTCTGGCGTGCGTCTGGGCACGCCGGCCGGCACCACGCGCGGCTTCGGCCAGGCCGAGTTCCGCGAGATCGGCAAGCTGATCGCCGAAGTGCTGGACGGGCTGAAGGTCGCCAATTCCGACGAAGGCAATGCGGCTGTGGAAGCAGCCGTGAAGGCCAAGGTCGTGGCGCTGACCGATCGTTTCCCGCTCTATCCCTATCTCGGTTGACCACCAGCGGCGCTTCGTCTTTTATCCCGCGCTCTGCGCCGCTTGCTGTCCGGGCGGCGCGGCCTGTTGGAGATCTGACGATGCGCATGTTCCATCCTGCCGTTCTGGCCTTCATCGGCTCGCTTGCCGCTGTCGCCGTGTCGGGCGCGATCGCCCAGCAGCAGCCGCAGCCGGGCACGGATATCCCCGCCACAAACACCTTTGGCAGGTGGACCACCATCATCGATGCGCTCGACACCGGCCAGGATTCCCACAAGACCTGCGCTGCCTCCACGGCCTTTGTCGATGGCGGCGGCAATGCCGGCACGCTGACGCTTTCGATCTCGACTGGCGACGCCCTGCCGCCCGATGCCTATCCGGCGATCATGTTCACCGTCGCCAACAAGGAGCTGCCGACCGGCAAGAAGATCGCCGCGACCTTTGGCGACCCCGGCGTCAAGGTTTCCGCGACCGTCTATTCCAATGATGCCGGCCGCCCGAGCTGGACCGTCGACAACCAGGCCAAGACCAGTCTCGCTTTGTTGCGGGCCATGCGCCAGGTCATCTCGCTCGACGTGACGTTCGGCAAGCAAGCCGTCGCCAGCATCCCTATGGACGGCTTCACCAAGGCCTACCGCAACCTCGGAACGTCCTGCGGCTTCCCGACCAAGGACGTCGCCCCCTGACATATCGGCGCGGCTGGCAATTTTCCTCCCGCCTCGCTATCTCTGAGGGCGCGAGCGGCCGTTGCCGAACCTTTGCCGTCCCGGCAAAAACCTCTAAGCCTATCGTTCCGCCAGAATCGCCAACCTGAAGGCTCTCCATGCGCTGTCCCTATTGCCAGTCCGAAGATACGCAGGTGAAGGATTCGCGCCCCGCCGAGGATGGCGCGGCGATCCGCCGGCGGCGCGTCTGTCCCGATTGCGGTGGCCGTTTCACCACTTTCGAGCGCGTCCAGTTGCGCGATCTCGTTGTGGTCAAGAAGTCCGGCAGAAAGGTGCCGTTCGACCGCGACAAGCTCTTGCGTTCGGTGGAGATCGCGGTGCGCAAGCGCAATGTCGATCCCGAGCGCATCGACCGCGCCGTCACCGGCATCGTGCGCCAGCTCGAAAGCTCCGGCGAGACGGAAATCGCCTCGGGCGAGGTCGGCCGGCTCGTCATGGAAGCGCTGAAGTCGCTCGACGACGTCGCCTATGTCCGCTTCGCCTCTGTCTATCGCAATTTCCGTGAGGCCAAGGATTTTCACGATGTGCTGGGTGAGCTCAAAGGTGACGAACTCAAAGGCGACGAGCTGAAGAGCGAAGAGGACGCCGGCTGAGCATGGCAAGCCAAACGTCAGGGAAGGCCGATCAGCAGGCCCTCGATCGCCGCTTCATGGCCGCAGCGCTGAGGCTCTCGCGCAGAAATGCCGGCCGCACCTCGACCAACCCTTCGGTCGGCACCATCATCGTTCGCGACGATGGCGCCGGGCCGATGATCGTCGGCACCGGCGTCACCGCCGTCGGCGGCCGGCCGCATGCCGAGACCGAGGCGTTGGCTGAAGCCAGCGAGTTGGCGCGCGGCGCCACGGCCTATGTCACGCTGGAGCCCTGCGCCCACCATGGCCGCACGCCGCCTTGCGCCAACGCGCTGGTCAATGCCGGAGTGGCGCGGGTGGTAGGCGCTGCCAGCGATCCCGATCCGCGCGTCTCCGGCAAAGGCTACGCCATCCTGCGCGCCGCCGGCATCGAAGTGGTCGAAAAGGTGCTGGTCGAGGAAGCCGCCGGGCAGATGGCCGGCTATTTGATTCGATCCCTGAAAAAGCGCCCGGAAGTGACTCTGAAGCTTGCGCTTTCCAGCGA
The DNA here is from genome assembly GCF_040320665.1 of Mesorhizobium sp. M0626. Taxonomy (NCBI): domain Bacteria; kingdom Pseudomonadati; phylum Pseudomonadota; class Alphaproteobacteria; order Hyphomicrobiales; family Phyllobacteriaceae; genus Mesorhizobium; species Mesorhizobium sp. M0626. The sequence goes on from NZ_JAMYQD010000016.1 coordinate 47,470, forward strand.
CGGCAAGATCGGCAGGTATGGCGCCGGCCAGGTTGCGATCACCGGCGATGTCGCCCGCCGCGAAGTCTATCTGATGCGCGCCGAAGCCGATGGCATACTGGTCGGCATCGGTACGGCGCTGGAGGATGATCCCGCGCTCACCGTGCGGCTGCCGGGGCTGGAGAACCGCTCGCCGGCGCGCATCGTGCTCGACCGCCAGATCAGGCTGCCCGAAGCCTCGAAGCTGGTCTCCGGCATCGACCGGGTGCCGCTCTATATCGCCGCGAGCCTGGAGGCCGACCCGCTGCGGCGGTCGGTGCTGGAGCGTGCCGGTGTGCGCTTCATCGGCACCGAAACCCATGAAGGCGGCATTGCCTTGCCGGAGCTGCTCGAGGATCTCGGCGCGCTCGGCATGGCCAGCGTTCTGGTCGAAGGCGGCGCCAAGGTAGCCAGCGCCTTCCTCGCCGAAGGACTGGTCGACCGCATCGTGCTGTTCCAGGGACCGGAAGCGATCGGCGAGGGCGGCATTGCGTCGCCCATCGACGCCAACCATATCCCGGCAGGCTTCCGCAAGTTGCGCGAGATACGCTTCGGGGAAGACAGCTATGCCGAATGGGTGAGAGATATCTGAAATGTTCACTGGAATTGTCACCGATATCGGCACCGTCGCGGCCGTCAAGCCGCTGAGCGAAGGCGTCGGCCTGCGCATCGACACCGCCTATGACCCCGCGACGATCGCCATCGGTGCCTCGATCTCCTGCGGCGGCGTCTGCCTGACGGTGACGGCGCTGCCAGATGGCGGGTCCAACGCACGCTGGTTCGAGGTCGAAGCCTGGGAAGAGGCCCTCAGGCTGACCACGGCGTCGGGCTGGAAATCAGGCACCAAGGTCAATCTCGAGCGGGCACTGAAGATCGGCGACGAACTCGGCGGGCACATCGTGTCGGGCCATGTCGACGGCATGGCCGAAATCATCGAGCGCAAGGATGAAGGCGATGCCGTTCGCTTCACGCTGGAGGCGCGGCGCGAACTGGCAAAATTCATTGCCCCAAAAGGCTCCGTCGCACTCGACGGCACCTCGCTTACCGTCAACAAGGTCGAGGGCACCCGTTTCGACGTGCTTTTGATCCATCATTCGCTGACCGTGACCACTTGGGGCGAGCGCAAGGTCGGCGACAAGGTCAACCTGGAGATCGACACGATGGCCCGCTACGCCGCGCGCCTAGTCGAGGCGGCGAAAGAGGGGCTTTGATGGCCGCAAGACTCACAATCGAACAGAAAAAGCGGCTTACGCGCGAAGCAATGGCCGATGTAGACGCGGGTCGTTTAGTGGATCACGAAGCTGTTCTCGTCTGGGCTGAAAGCCTCTGCAGCAAGTGCCCGCTACCGACGCCCAGCCCAAAGACGCGCTAGGCTACGCTTCGCCTCCAGCAATCTTCCGCTTGCGATCAAACCGGCTTCGGCCTAAGTCACCGGCTACCCCCGGAGACATTCATGGCAGGCACATCCCAACACGGCAAAGCGTTCATTCGCCCGAAGAAGAAGGCCCACCTTCTGATTATCGAGGCGCGCTTTCATGACGATCTTGCCGACGCGCTACTCGACGGCGCGACGAGCGCGCTCGACGAAGCCGGCGCGACCTATGACGTCGTCACCGTTCCCGGTTCGCTGGAAATTCCAGCAGTGATCACTTTTGCGCTCGACGGCATGGGCGAGGGCGGCAAGGACTATGATGGTTTTGTCGCGCTCGGCACCATCATTCGTGGCGACACTTATCATTTCGACATCGTCGCCAATGAATCGAGCCGCGCGATGATGGATCTCTCGGTGCAGGAAGCGATTGCGATCGGCAACGGCATCCTGACCACCGAGAACGACGCGCAGGCCTGGACGCGCGCCAAGCGCTCGGAGGGCGACAAGGGCGGCTTTGCCGCGCGCGCGGCGCTGACCATGATCGCGCTCAAGGAGAAGCTGGGAGCGCAATCGTGAGCGAACCCGCTTCGCCCGGCCAGCCCGCGATACGCCACGCCAACAAGCGTGGCGCCGCCCGTCTGGCCGCCGTGCAGGCGCTTTACCAGATGGACGTGGCCGGCAGCGGCGTCTTCGAGATCACCGCCGAATACGAGGCGTTCCGGCTCGGCAAGGAAGTCGACGGCGCGCTTTATCGCGAGGCCGACGCGCAGTGGTTCCGCGCAATCCTGGCCGGCGTCGTCGAGAACCAGACGACCATCGATCCGATCATACGCCAGGCGCTGACGGAAGACTGGCCGCTGTCCAGACTCGATTCGACGTTGCGCGCCATCCTGCGCGCCGGCGTCTACGAACTGATGAAGCGCGACGACGTGCCGGTGGCCGTCATCGTTTCGGAATATGTCGACATCGCCAAGGCCTTCTACGAGGAAGACGAGCCGAAGCTGACCAACGCCGTGCTCGACCGTGTGTCGCGCCGGGTGCGGGGCGAGGGGCGCGGCAAGGACGCATTGTGACCGGCACCGTCGCCGGCGCAGCAAGGGAAGCGCGCCGCACGGCGATCATCCTGGCGACATCGCAGGCGATTATCGGTTCGGCCGCGCCGATTGCCATTTCCATGGGCGGGCTGGCCGGGCAATATCTGCTTGGCCCCGATAAGTCGCTGGCAACGGCGCCAATCACCGGCTTCAACATCGGCGTGGCGCTCGGCGCGTTGCCGGCCGCGGCCATCATCCGCTGGCTCGGCCAGCGCGGCGGCTTCATGACCGGCACCATCGTGACCGCGCTTGGCGGCGTCATCTCCACGCTGGCACTGTTCCACGCCAGCTTCTGGCTGTTCGTTTTCGCGCTGCTGGTGATCGGCGTCGGCGGCGCCTTCGTCCAGCAGTTCCGCTTCGCCGCCGCCGATAATGCTCCGCCCGAATTCAAGGCGCGCGCCATTTCCTTCGTGCTGGCCGGCGGCGTCATCACCGCGATCCTCGGGCCGCAGATCGTCATCTTCACCCGCGAATTGCTGGCGCCGGTGATGTTTGCCGGCTCGTTCGTGGCCATTCCGGTTCTGGCGGCGGCCGGCGCCATCATCCTGTCATTCCTGCGCATCCCGGCCAAGGCTCCCGGCCACGCGGAAGTCGCGTCAAGCGACGCCCGGCCGCTGTCCGATATCGTCACCCGGCCGCGTTTTGTCGCGGCGCTGTGTTGCGCCGTCGGCAGCTATGCGCTGATGAGTTTCGTCATGACCGGCGCGCCGCTGGCCATGGTCGGCTGCGGCCTGTCGACAGACGACGCCACGCTCGGCATTTCCTGGCATGTGATGGCGATGTTTGCGCCTAGCTTCTTCACCGGATCGCTGATCCATCGCTTCGGCGCCGAACGCATCGTCGCCACCGGCCTGGTCCTGCTCATCGGCTGCGCCGCGGTGGCATTGTCCGGCCTGCATTTGTGGCAGTTCTGGACGGCGCTGATCCTGCTTGGCCTCGGCTGGAATTTTGCCTTCATCGGCGCCACCTCCATGGTCGCCGACAGCTACCATCCGTCCGAAAAGAGCAAGGTGCAGGGCTTCCACGACTTCGTCCTGTTCGGCTCCGTCGCCTTCGCCTCGCTAATGTCGGGCGCCATCTATAATGCGTGGGGCTGGGAGATGCTGAACTGGCTGGTTTTCCCGGTCGTCGCCCTCTGCTTCGTCGCCCTTGGCGCGCTCAAACTGACCGGATCGCGCAAAGCCCGCGCCTGATCCGGTTCTATCTTTGGCTTGGCACGACGTGTCAGCTTGGCGGCGGCCGAAATCGCGGCGACCGCACAAAATTATTGCGTCTGTACCCATTGTTATGAAACCGTGTGCCCCGACGGGGCGTTGAAGCCATGCTCATATGCGGCCACCGCATTTCGGTCCAAAGCAAGGGGTTTTCACAATGTTTTCAGTCAAGATTCTGGCCGGCGCGGCGTTGGCGCTCGGCATCACGGCCGCCTCCGCCAATGCCCAGGTGGTCGTCTCCTCGAAGATCGACACCGAGGGCGGCGTGCTCGGCAACATCATTCAGCTTGTGCTCAACGCCAACAACATCAAGACCACCGACCGCATCCAGCTCGGCGGCACGCCGGTGGTACGCAAGGCGATCACTGCCGGCGAGATCGACATCTATCCCGAGTACACCGGCAATGCCGCTTTCTTCTTCGAGAAGGCCGACGATCCGGTCTGGAAGGATGCCGCCAAGGCCTATGAGACCGCCAAGAAGCTCGACTATGACGCCAACAAGATCGTCTGGCTGTCGCCGTCACCGGCCAACAACACCTGGGCGATCGCGCTGCGCAAGGAGGTTGCCGAGACCAACAAGCTGGCGACCCTGACCGACTTCGGCAAATACGTCGCCGGCGGCGGCACGGTGGTTTTGGCGGCGTCGGCTGAGTTCGTCAATTCGGCGGCAGCCCTGCCGGCGTTCCAGACCACTTACGGCTTCACGCTGAAGCCCGAGCAGTTGATCACGCTTTCGGGCGGCGACACCGCCGCGACAATAGGTGCTGCCGCCAACCAGACCAACGGCGCCAACGCCGCCATGGTCTACGGCACCGACGGCGGCATCGCGCCGTCCGGCCTGGTCGTGCTCGCCGACGACAAGGGCGTGCAGCCGGTCTACCAGCCGGCGCCGATCATCCGCGAAGCGGTGCTGAAAGAGCATCCGGAGATCGAGACGCTGTTGAAGCCGGTGTTCGCCAAGCTCGACCTCGTCACGCTGCAGGAACTCAACGGCCGCGTCCAGGTCGGCGGCGAGCCGGTCAAGGGTGTCGCCGAGGACTTTTTGAAGAAGAACGAGTTTTTGAAGTAGTCAGCGCATAGCTGATCGTGACGCTGGTGCGAGACACCCCTCTCTGGAAGCTGCTGATCTCCCCCCTTGCGGGGGAGATGTCCGGCAGGACAGAGGGGGGTGCTGTCCCGCCGACCTCACAACCGGTAGCAGGTGCGTGCCTCGACAGGGTTGCTTCTGAACAGGCCGACGCTCGAAAGCTGGCGATCCTTCACACCCCCCTCTGGCCTGCCGGCCATCTCCCCCGCAAAGGGGGAGATCGGATTTCGCGTCGGCTTTCGCCGATCACCAGCGTAGTCTGCGCAACGTGGAAAATCGCTCCTCATGAGGGGCATCCATGACCCTGCGTTTCGACAAGCTCGGCATGGTTATCGCGGCGATCGTTGCCTATGCGGCGTTTCTGGCTCCGTTCGCCACCTTCCGCGCCAATCGTATCGTTCCCGGTCAGGCGCGCTCGATCCTGGAGGCGCTGCCGGCCACAGTCGGGCCGCTACTGCTGGCGATCGTCGTCGTGGCCGCAATTGTTGCCTTGCTGAAAACCCCGCTTGTCCTGCGCCTGGCCGCAAGCGTCGTGGCGCTCGCCGCCCTTGCCATCCTGATCGGTGTCGCCGGCACCTTCCTGACGCCGGCCGGCAACACCTTCGCCCGCATCTCGCCGGCTTCCGGGTTCTGGCTGTTGATCTTTGCCTTCACATTGTTGCTCGCCGACGTGCTGACCAGGCTCAACCTGTCGCCACCGGCCCGCGTCGGCGTGCTCGTCCTCGCGGCGCTGGCCATCGGCTTGTTGCTGATATCGGGGCAGTGGGACAGCCTGTCGATCCTCAAGGAATATGCAAACCGCGCCGATAGTTTCTGGGCCGAAGGCTCCAAGCACATCACGCTGGCGCTGGGGTCGCTGGCGGCGGCGGTGATCGTCGGCCTGCCGCTCGGCATCCTGTGCCACCGCGTCGAACGGTTGCGGGCCGGCGTGCTCAATGTGCTCAACATCGTCCAGACCATACCCTCGATCGCGCTGTTCGGCCTGCTGATCGCGCCGCTGGGCTGGGTCGCCGCGCATGTTCCGGGTGCCGCAGCGCTCGGTATCAGAGGCATCGGCACCGCGCCCGCCTTCGTGGCTTTGTTCCTCTATTCGCTGCTGCCGGTGGTGGCCAACACCGTGGTCGGGCTTGCCGGCGTACCCCGCGCGGCCAATGATGCAGCGCGCGGCATGGGCATGACCGATGGCCAGCGCCTGTTCGGCGTCGAGTTTCCGTTGGCCTTTCCGGTGATCCTCACCGGCATCCGCATCGTGCTGGTGCAGAACATCGGCCTGGCCACCATCGCCGCACTGATCGGCGGCGGCGGCTTTGGCGTCTTCGTCTTCCAGGGCGTCGGCCAGACCGCAATGGACCTGGTGCTGCTCGGCGCCGTGCCGACGGTGGCGCTGGCCTTCGCCGCGGCCATCATCCTCGACGCAGTGATCGAAATGACCGCCACCAGGCGCAGGGTTGAAACGGCATGATCGAGATCGAAGGCATTACCAAGCGCTATGACGCGACGACCGTGGTCGACGACGTGTCCATGGTCGTCGAGCCGCGTACGGTTTGCGTCATTGTCGGTACCTCCGGTTCCGGCAAGACGACGCTGCTGCGAATGATCAACCGGCTGGTCGAGCCGACCGCCGGCGTCATCAAGCTCGACGGCAACGACAACCGCACGCTGCCCGGCTACGAGCTGCGCCGCAGCATCGGCTACGCTATCCAGGGCCACGGCCTGTTCCCGCACCGCACCGTTGCGCAGAACATCGCCACCGTGCCGGTCCTGCTGGGCTGGGACAAGGACCGCATCAAGGCCCGCGTCGATGAGTTGATGACACTCTACCAGCTCGACCCCGAGGCCTATGGCCCGCGCTACCCGCACGAACTGTCCGGCGGGCAACAGCAGCGTGTCGGCGTCGCCCGCGCGCTCGCCGCCGAGCCCAATGTGCTTCTGATGGACGAACCGTTCGGCGCACTCGACCCGATCATCCGCACCAAGGCGCAGGAGGACCTGCTGGCAATCCAGAAGCGCTTCGGCACCACCATCATCCTCGTCACCCACGACATGGAGGAGGCGGTCCACATGGGCGACAAGATCGCCGTCATGGATGCCGGAAAGCTGGTGCAATACGCCAAGCCGGAAGAGATCCTGGCGCGGCCGGCGAACGCCTTCGTCGAAACCCTGGTCGGCGCCAGCGAAAAGCCGTTCCGGCTCTTGTCGCTCGGCCGCGTGCGCGAGGCCGTGGAAAAGGGGTCTGCCGAAGGCGAGGCGATCCCAGGCGACGCCAGCCAGCGCGACGCGCTGGCCGAGCTTCTGTGGTCGGGCCGGCCGGCGCTGCCGGTCAAGGGCGAAGACGGCAAGCCGCTCGGCCGCGTCACCGTCGACGGGCTGGTGAAGCGCGCGGCGAGGCCGGCATGAAAGGGGCCGGTCTAAAAGCCTGGCTGCCTTCGCTGCTCAGGCTTGCCCTGGTGGTGCTTCTCATAGCCTTCGTCACCAATCCCGGCTGGTTCGAGCCGCTGTTGAAGCCGCTGACCGAAAACAATGCGCCGGCGATCTACAATCAGGGCAGCCTGCTGACGCTGACCCTGCTGCATCTCAGGACCGTGCTGATCGCTACCGTCGCCGCTGCCATCGTTGCCGTGGCGCTTGCCATCCTGGTGACCAGGCCGGCGGGCGCCGAATTCCTGCCGCTGTCGCGCAGTCTGGTCAATATCGGCCAGACCTTTCCGCCGGTGGCGGTGCTGGCGCTGGCGGTGCCCGCCGTCGGTTTCGGCGAGAAGCCGACGCTGATTGCGCTGTTCCTCTACGGCCTGCTACCGATCTTCGAGAACGCGCTGACCGGCCTCACAACGCTGCCGGGCAACATCATGGAGGCCGCGCGCGGCGCCGGCATGACGGGCTGGCAAAGACTGGTCAAGGTCGAATTGCCGCTGAGCGCCGCGATCATTCTGGGCGGAATAAGGCTGTCGGTGGTGATCAGCCTGGCCACGGCGACGATCGGCTCGACGGTTGCCGCCAAGACGCTGGGCGAGGTGATCATCGCCGGCCTGCTATCCAACAATCTCGCCTTCGTCCTGCAAGGCGGCCTGATCGTCGCGGCGCTGGCGGTGCTGATCTATGACGGACTGTCCGCCATCGAGCGCTACACCGCGCGCAAGATGGGGCAGGAGACTGGCGACTGACCTTCGCTGGACTGCGGGCAAAGCATTGACTGACGCAGCGTCATTTCAACCGATCTAATAGCAGGGCATCGGCCACGGGAATGTTCTGGCCTAAACTTTTGGCTGAAAGCGGGGCAAAAACCGAACAATATCTTGACGTTCCGAGCCCTGTTTCGCATACACCGCTGCGAAGGACGGATTCCGCCTAGGCTTTATCCGCTCCCCGCACCAACGGCCCAGGGAGGGGTTCTTTTGGGCCATCAATCGAGGAAAATTCGGCAATGACCATCATTTCTGCCGTCATCGCCTGCGGCTTGCTTTCAATCCTTTACGCCATCTGGGCGACACGATCGGTTCTTGCAGCCGATCAGGGCAACGCACGCATGCAGGAAATCTCCGCCGCCATCCGCGAAGGCGCGCAAGCCTATCTGGCGCGCCAGTACACCACCATCGCCATCGTCGGCGTGGTCGTGCTCGTGCTCGCCTGGTGGCTGCTCTCGATCACCGCCGCGGTCGGCTTCCTGATCGGCGCCGTGCTCTCGGGCGCCGCCGGTTTCATTGGCATGCACGTCTCGGTGCGCGCCAATGTGCGCACCGCGCAGGCGGCGTCCAACAGCCTCGCCGCCGGTCTCGACATCGCCTTCAAGTCGGGCGCCATCACCGGTATGCTGGTGGCTGGCCTCGCGCTGCTCGGCGTGTCGATTTACTACTATATCCTGACCGGCCCGATGGGCCTGCAGCCCAATGACCGCATCGTCATCGATGCGCTGGTTTCGCTCGGGTTCGGCGCATCGCTGATCTCGATCTTCGCCCGTCTGGGCGGCGGCATCTTCACCAAGGGCGCCGACGTCGGCGGCGATCTCGTAGGCAAGGTCGAAGCCGGTATTCCCGAGGACGATCCCCGCAACCCGGCCACCATCGCCGACAATGTCGGCGACAATGTCGGTGACTGCGCCGGCATGGCCGCCGACCTCTTCGAGACCTATGCGGTGACCGTCGTTGCCACCATGGTGCTGGCTGCCATCTTCTTCGGCGGCACCGCCGCTCTGGGTGCGGCGATGCTCTATCCGCTCGCCATCTGCGGCGCCTGCATCCTGACCTCGATCGTCGGCACCTTCTTCGTCAAGCTCGGTTCCAACGGCTCGATCATGGGCGCCCTCTACAAAGGCCTGATCGTCACCGGCCTGCTGTCGATCGTCGGTCTCGGCGTCGCTACCTCGGCAACCGTCGGCTGGGGCGAGATCGGCACCGTCGCTGGCATGACAATCATCGGCAAGAACCTGTTCATCTGCGGCCTGATCGGTCTCGTTGTGACCGGTCTCATCGTGGTGATCACCGAATACTATACCGGCACCAACAAGCGCCCGGTGAACTCCATCGCCCAGGCCTCGGTGACCGGTCACGGCACCAACGTCATCCAGGGACTTGCGGTGTCGCTCGAATCGACCGCACTGCCGGCAATCGTCATCGTCGGCGGCATCATTTCGACCTACCAGCTCGCCGGCCTGTTCGGCACGGCGATCGCGGTCACCACCATGCTCGGCCTTGCCGGCATGATCGTCGCCCTCGACGCCTTCGGCCCGGTCACCGACAATGCCGGCGGCATTGCCGAAATGGCCGGCCTGCCCAAGGAAGTGCGCCACTCCACCGACGCGCTCGACGCGGTCGGCAACACCACCAAGGCGGTGACCAAGGGCTATGCCATCGGTTCGGCCGGTCTTGGCGCGCTGGTGCTGTTTGCGGCCTATTCGAACGATTTGAAGTTCTTTGCCGCCAATGGCGACAAATATCCGTACTTCCAGGGCATGGGCGATGTCTCCTTCGACCTCTCCAATCCCTACGTCGTCGCCGGCCTGATCTTCGGCGGTCTGATCCCGTATCTGTTCGGCGGCATCGCCATGACGGCCGTCGGCCGTGCGGCCGGCGCCATCGTCGAGGAAGTGCGCAAGCAGTTCCGCGAGGATCCGGGCATCATGGCCGGCACCTCCAAGCCAAACTATGCCCGCGCCGTCGACCTTCTGACCAAGGCGGCGATCCGCGAAATGATCATCCCCTCGCTGCTGCCGGTGCTGGCGCCGCTCGTCGTCTATTTCGGCGTGCAGCTGATCTCGGGCTCCAAGGCGTCCGCCTTTGCGGCGCTCGGCGCCTCGTTGCTCGGCGTCATCGTCAACGGCCTGTTCGTCGCCATCTCGATGACTTCGGGCGGCGGCGCCTGGGACAATGCCAAGAAGTCGTTCGAGGACGGTTTTGTCGACAAGGACGGCGTCAAGCACCTCAAGGGGTCCGAAGCGCACAAGGCTTCGGTCACCGGCGACACGGTTGGCGATCCCTACAAGGACACCGCCGGCCCGGCGGTCAACCCGGCAATCAAGATCACCAACATCGTGGCGCTTCTGCTGCTGGCCGTGCTCGCGCACGGCTAAGGCAACGCCACTGCTTCAGGAACAAACCCGCGGGAGCGATCCCGCGGGTTTTTGTTTGAGATTTACGCTGGTGGCAGTCAACCCTCATCCGGCTCGGTCCCGGCATCGCCGCGCTTGCTGTAGCGATCCAGCAATTCGCTCACGCCAGGTTCGCGCTCAGGCATCGGCGCCAGGCCACGCAGGCGCCGCAGCTTGGCAAGGAAGGCGCCTCGCTTATACTTGCGGCGGAAGGCGCGGGCGCGGGGATGGATGCCAAGAGCCGCCATCAGCCTGCGCCTGAGATAACTCGATGCCGCCAGGCGAATGGGTTCGCCCGCGCAGCCAAGGATTTTCACGCGCAAGGCGTCTGGCGCCTGCATGGCATCCAGAAGATCCTTCTGTTCCTGCGCATTGTCGCCGAGATAGGAACCCTTGCGTATGCCGGAATGCAACTTGATCACCGTGAGGTGCGGCATCGTCGCGATCACCGCGCCCTTTCGCCATGCCCGAAACAGCCAGTCCTGCGAGCTTTCGCAAAAGCACTGGCTGGCGGGTCGCCAAGGTCCGAGCAGGCTGAACGAAGCGCGGCGAAACATGTGTGCCGAGCCAAATCCTTCCGTCGTGACGGGGTCGTAAAAACCATCCTTGCCGATCCCGAAGATCGAATTGACAGGATTGCCGGCCGCCGACGGCGGCTGGATGACGGCACCGCGCGCCAGCACCACGTCGGCGCCCGAGGCGTCGATCCAGCCGGTCATCGCCGCCAAATGGTCGGGAAACCACAGATCGTCGTGGTTGAGCAAGGCGACGAAGCGGCCACGCGCCCTGGCAAAGCCGATATTGTTGGGACCGGACTGTTCGCCGAAATTGACAGGAAGATCGATGTAGACGATGCGGGCATCGTCAAATTCAGCGACAACGGCCGCCGTATCCGGCCTGCAATCGTCGCCGATGACCAAGGCTTCCCAGCCTTGCAACGTCTGGCGCATGACGCTGGTCAATGCCTGCCGCAGTGCTGCCGGCCGGTTGTGCGTCGCGATCACGATCGAGACCAGCGGTTCGCCGCCGGCCTGATCGCGCTGCGCCGATGCTTCCACGCTACACCAGTCTGTAGGGAATGTGGTCGGTGTCTGGCGGCAAGCGCCAATGGTCGGGCTGATCGTAGGCATAGGCCTTGTCGACGAGGTTGAGCAGCACCGCCGTCTCCGCTCCGAGCGAAACAACACCGTGCCATATTCCGGGTGGAATGATGACGACCGCCGGGCGCAACGGGCCGATAATCTTGTGCCAGACGGCGCCGAAGGTCGGCGAGGCCTTGCGTCCGTCAAACAGCGAAATGCGGACGCTGCCGACGCAGCAGAATAGCCGGTCGGTGGTCACCGCATGGGCATGCCAGCCTGTCACCGCGCCGGGATACAAGGTGCGTTGGAAGACCTGGCCGACCGGTTCGGAATCGAGCTCCCACTCCTTGCGAAAAATCTCGGTCAGATAGCCGGTGGAGGTTGCGACCGGCCTTATCTCCTTGACCCTCACGCCATCGATCGCCACCGGCTCGATGGGCATCCAGTCAGGCGTGACCACCTGGCCGTCAGCCGTTCCGGTCGCCATCCAGCCTGTCGGTTTTGTCCGGGTTTTTTCCGGCACGGATGCTCCTCCCAATTCAGCGTGATGCGCCATTGGCCAGCACGGTCTGATACGAATTTGACCGGTCGCTGGCAAGTACGCGTCAATGTTTGCTGATAGCTTTCGACCTCACGGCACTTGATGTTTCCGACGCAATCGGAGGGCCGCATTGCCCAAAACATCGTTCCATCCTACCCAAGCCCGGACCGTCCGCCTGCTTTAATACCCCGGCCATTGGCCAGGACATTGCAATAGGCGCGGTGTCGGGCTCGCCTCTGCGGCGATTTTGGCCAGGGAAACGACATTCGGGCAGGGAAAAGACATGGACATTTTCTTGATGGCGGCTTCGCTTGCGCTGGCTGGAATTATTGCCGGCATCTACGTCTCGGGCGTAATCCACGATTTTCGCATCGATGATCTTACCGCCGGCCAGTACATGGCCATGCATCAGATGCGCGACCGGACGTTTACCCGGGTGATGCCGTTCGTCAGGCTGACGACGCTGGTGCTGATCGCGGCGATGGCGATGTTTGCGGTCGATGCCGGCCTGCCGCGCATCCTGACCATCGTCGCCGCGGCGCTGGTGGTGATCGACATTGGCTTCACCGTCAGCCGTCAGGTGCCGCTCAACGAACAGGTGCAGAGCTGGACGCCGGTGACCATCCCCGATGATTGGGCGCAGACGCGCGACAGCTGGGCGGCCAACCACAATTTGCGCCTTGTGCTTGGACTGGCCGAATACGCCTGCCTGTTTGCCGCGGTCATCCTGACGCTCAGCCGGTGATTCAGTTTTTGCGGAAGGCCGCGGCATGGGTCGGCACTTCTGCCGGCCGCCGCCGTTGAAAACAGGAGTATTGCCATGCTGCATCACGCTTCATTCAACGCCCGCGATCCGCAGGCCGTCGCCAGCGTCCTTGCCGAAATGCTTGTCGCCACCGCAGTTCGTGCGCCGTCGCCGCCATTTCCTGAGGGCGCATGGTTTGTCTGCCTCGGCGACGATTTCGGCTCGCTGATCGAAATCCTGCCGTGCGGCACGGTTCTGGACCAGCAAGCGCCGCTCGGCATCGGCTTCGACCCGAACATGCGCCTGCGCTCCGGCTCGCATGTGCTGCTCAGCACGCCCAATTCGACCGAAACCATCCAGGGCATTGCCGCCCGCATGGGCTGGCATAGCGAGCTGATCGATGCGCGCCTGTTCAAGGTGCTCAAGGTCTGGGTCGAGGACGAAACCCTCGTCGAATTCCTGACGCCCGAGATCGCACCGCTGTACCGCGCGAGATTCGGCTGGGGCGGCATGGCGACACTCGACGCCAAGCTGCGCGAGCTGGAGAGCCAGATGGCGGCAGCGCTTGCCGCCAAGGCCGCGAACCAGTCGGGCCGCAAGGATGAGCAACCGGCCGGTGCAATGAGTCCGTGAGCACCGGGGGGCGCCTTCTGCTGACCTCCCGAGGAGAGTTCCCAAACGGCCGCCGAGGTCAACCGGCGCCGGCGCTGTCGCCGGCTTCCGCCTTCAGCCAGTTGATGAACGATCTGGCAGGCTCCCAGGCGGAGATGGACGGGTGGACGACGACGTAGTGGTTCCAGTTCGTCGGTATGTCCGTTGTCAGGAGGCGCACGAGCCTGCCGGTGCGCAAATCGCTCTCGACCAGCGACTTCCTTGCGATGGCGACGCCCAGTCCGCTGGCCGCCGCTTCGACCGCCAGCAAGGTGCCGTTCAGATTCATGCCGTCGCCAACCGTATCCAGCGGCAGATTGTTTCTCTCGAACCAGTGGCGCCAATTGGCGCCGCTCTCGTCATTTTCGGCCGTCGTGTCGAGGATGCGAAACAGTCGCAGCACATCGTGCTGGTCTCTGACCGGGCCGTTGGCGGCGAGATAGTCGGGACTGACGACAGGAAAGATCGCATCAGCCATCAGCCATTCGGTCTCGACGGCCGGATAGTGTCCGCCGCCGAAGCGCAATGCGATGTCGACTGTTCGCTGCGAAAGGTCGACGACTGCAAGATCCGCATTGATGTCGATCTCTGTTTCGGGATGCTTTTTGCGAAACCTGTGCAGACGCGGGGCCAGCCAGCGCACGGCATGCGAAGGAATGGCGGTGACCCTCAGCCTCGTGCGCTCGTTGCGCGCGACACTCGCGATCGTGCTCTGGATTTCCAGCAGTGCGCGTCTCACGCCCGCGGACAATCTTTCGCCTTCAAGCGTTAGTTCGACGCGGCGGACATGGCGGGTGAACAGAAGCACGCCGAGATCGGCTTCGAGATCGGCGATGCGGTGGCTGAGCGCGCTTGGCGTAACATTCAGCTCATCGCCGGCGCGCTTGAAGCTGCCCAGCCGGGCAATGACCTCGAAAGCCCGAATGGATTCCAGTTGTGGAAGCCGTCTTGTCATCTGCCGTTACCCTATCTTGCCCCTGGGTTTCTTAGCATGAATGAACTAAGCTCATCCATAGCTTCGTAAATAGTCTTTTGTCCAAGTGCGCAAATCATTGTAGCCATCCACTGCCCCCCGATTGCCGCCGTCGGAATGAGAGGCCGTTCATGGAACGAGCCTCGACTACGAACGACAGTGAAATGAAGACAATCGCTTGGGAGTACCCCATGACTATTCGACCCCCCGAGTTTGCGCATGCGCGCTTTTCGACCTCCATGTGGCCGCGAGCGGAATGGCGAAACGTCTATTGCGACCTGTTGCGCCGGATGGTGACCGACATGGATTTTAACGTCACGGAGGAAAAGCTCTCCGTCGACGCGACCATCCTGCGGCTGCCGGGCGTCGGCATTGCCGATTCGAGGACCACCGCCTTCCGCACCATCCGTTCCCGCGCCATGGCCAAGGGGACCGATGATTACATTTTCTTCATGTGTCTGGAGGGCGCTGCCACCTTCTCGCATCTCGGCCGCGAGGCCAGCATCGAGGCCGGCCAGGCAATCCTTCTGTCCTCCTCTGATCCGCATGTGATCGAGCGGGCGATGTCGCATCATCTCTTCATCACCATCCCCAAGGCAGCGCTCGGGCCCATGGCTGCGAATGCGGATGCCGCCCTGATGACGCCGATGTCATGCGTGGGCGAAAAGTTCTTGCTGCTGACCAGCTATGTCCGTCTGCTGATGCAGGAGCCGAACCTGGCCGCGTCCGAATTGCGCTGGCTTGCCGCCAAGCACATACAGGACCTTGTCGCGGTCGTGGTCGGGGCAACGCAGGACGCCACCGAGGTCGCCGCAGGCCGCGGCATACGCGCCGCGCGGCTGCGCGCCATCAAAGCCGATATCGAAAGCAATCTGGCTTCCGGCGATGTCGGGTCGGACGCCCTGGCCGGGCGCCACCGCGTCAGCGCGCGCTATATCAGAAAGCTGTTCGAGGGTGAGGGTACCTCGCTGTCGCAGTTCGTGCTTGGCCGGCGGCTGGCGCTGGTTTGCAGCAAGCTATCCGACCTGCGCCTGGCACACCGCACCATCGGCGCCATCGCCTTCGACGCCGGCTTCGGCGATCTCTCGACCTTCAACCACGCCTTCCGCCGGCATTTCGGCATGACGCCTTCGGAAGCGCGGCAGAGTGCGGCTGTGCACCGCGCCTCGCTGGAGCCCGGCGGCCGAACAGGCCACGCGCGGCAAAGCGCGACGGGTGTTGCGGCCGCATGACCTCAAAACAAAAGCCCGCAGGATCGCTCCCGCGGGCTTTTGGCCGCCTGAGATGGTGTCGCTTCGGGGGAAGCAAAAATCTAAGGAAGGCGGTCGCTTCTTAGGCGCCGCCGCCAGGAATGGGGGGCGCCAGCTTGCTGGCGCCTTTGATGATCTGGCTGAGGAAGTTCTGGTCCTTGCCGCCGGTCGGCGTGGTGCGCGAGATGAAGTCGAAAATCTTGCCGTCCTTCAGACCGTAATTGGCAATCTGGGTGACGCGCCCGTCCTCGCCAAAATACACCGCGAGCACTTTCTGGTCGACCAGGCGCGGCTTGTCGAAAGCGACATAGCGCTTGCGCGTCTGCGAAATGTAATAGAACGCCTCATTGTCGAAGGTGGCTTTCGTCGATGGCGTGCCGAGCGCCAGAAGCACCTGTTCGCGGCTGGAGCCCACCGGCACCGAATCGACCGCCTGCTGGTCGATAACATAGCCCTGCGTCAGCGTCTCGCTAGGGTTAAGGTCGCCGAACATCTTGGACGAATTGCAGCCCGACAGCGCGGAAGCCACCAGCACCAGCGAAACCGCGGCGGTGGCCCCAGGCAGAAAAGTCGACTTGAATTTCAGCGCGCGCAACAACAACTCCATTAGCTGGCCGCAACTTGCGCTGGGCGGCAAAACCGGTAAACCAGCTTGCTTGCCGATGCAACAAGGCCCATTCAAACAATCGGTCCCCAGGAGACCACCCTCAATGTTCCAGCGCCTTTTTGGCCGCGAACGCAACGCCAACCGCGCTATCACCGAGGCGCTTTACGCACAAATCGTGGCGGCGGCGCGGCAGACCGTGTTTTATTCCCACTGGAATGTGCCGGATACGCCGCTCGGCCGTTTCGAGATGCTGTCGCTGCATATGTTCCTGTTTCAGCACCGGCTGCGCGGCGAAGAGGGCGTCGCGCATGAGGTCGCGCAGGTGCTGATCGACGAGTTCTTTCTCGATGTCGAGCATTCGCTGCGGGAACTGGGCGTTGGCGATGTCGGCGTGCCCAAGCGCATGAAGAGGCTGGCCAAAATGTTCTACGGCCGTACCGCCGCCTATGACGACGCGCTGGAACGCAGCGACCGCGACGCGCTTGCTGCCGCCCTGGCGCGCAATGTCAGACCCGATGCCGGCGCCTGGCCGCAAGCCTTGCCGCTGGCGTCCTATGTAATCGATGCCGCAAGGCAGCTTGAAGCACAGCCGTCCGAATCGATCGTTTCCGGTGCCGTGGCGTTTCCCGTCGCGAAAGCGGAGTGAGGAGGGGAGACCAAGATGAAACATGTGGACACGCCTAGCCCGGTCTCATTCGCGGCCAATGTCGGCCGCCTGCCCCACAAAGGTTTGCAGGTGGTGATCGACGCCGACGCCGCGCAGCGCGCAATGCTTGCGCGCGAGCACGAGCTGCTTTCTGTCGAAAACTACCGTGCTGAGCTTTTGGTGGCGCCGTGGAAGCGCAATGGCGTCAAGGTCAGCGGCCGCGTCGAGGCTGATATCACCCAGGCCTGCATCGTCACCCTTGAGCCGGTCGCGGCCCATATCGACGAAGAGGTCGAGGCGCTGTTCCTGCCGGAGCAATCCAAGCTCGGACGGCAAGGTTTCGAAGGCGGCGGCGAGATCCTGCTCGACGCCGACGGGCCAGACGGCCCGGAAACATTCTCCGGCGACACGATCGACGTCGGCGCGCTCGCCGAACAGTTCTTCGGGCTGGCGATCGATCCTTATCCGCGCAAGGCAGGCGCCTCGCTCGATGCCGCCGGCCCGAACGAGCCCGTCGAGAATGAATTCCAGCAAAAGCTGCGATCCTTGCTTGGAAAATCCTAAAACACGAAGCGATCGGAGAAAAGCCGGTTGTGCGGCAGCCCAAAACCGCTATTTTCGCCGAACCTTCGCGAGCCCCCGAATTTCGCGAGTTTAGTATTTCTTTCGCGGGCCATGTGCCCTGGCCCAAGCTAGTGAGATAAAGACCGCGTGATCAGGATTTCCATCGATGCCATGGGTGGCGATCACGGGCCAAACGTGGTCATCCCGGCACTCATGACGGTCGCCGTCAGGCGTCCCGACATCCGCTTCGTCATATATGGGCGCGAGGAATTGGTGCGCCCCGAACTCGCCAAATTCCCCAAACTGGCCGAGGTCAGCGAGTTCCACCATTGCGAAGTCGCGGTCAGGATGGACGACAAGCCGAGCCAGGCGCTGCGCCACGGCCGCTGGAAGTCGTCGATGTGGAAGGCTGTCGAAGCAGTCAAGAGTGGCAGCGCGCAGGCCTGCATTTCGGCCGGCAATACCGGCGCGCTGATGGCGATGTCGAAATTCTGCCTGCGCACGATGGCGACCATCGACCGTCCGGCGATCGCGGCGATCTGGCCCACGATGCGCGGCGAGAGCGTGGTGCTGGATGTCGGCGCCACCATCGGCGCCGATGCGCACCAGCTGATCGACTTTGCCATTCTCGGCACCGGCATGGCGCGCTCGGTGTTCGGCATCGACCGGCCGAAAGTCGGCCTGCTCAATGTCGGCGTCGAGGAGATCAAGGGACAGGAAGAGGTCAAGGAAGCCGGGCGCATGCTGCGCGAGGCCAACATGGCCTCGATGAATTATCATGGCTTCGTCGAGGGTGACGACATCGGCAAGGGCACGGTCGACGTGGTCGTCACCGAAGGATTTGCCGGCAACATCGCGCTCAAGACGGCAGAAGGCACTGTGCGCCAGATCTCAGGCTATCTGCGCGCCGCGATGAACCGCACGCTGATGGCCAGGATCGGCTATGTCTTCGCCAAGGGCGCTTTTGACCGCCTGCGCGAAAAGCTCGATCCGGGCCGCTCCAATGGCGGCGTTTTCCTGGGTCTGAACGGCATCGTGGTAAAGAGCCATGGCGGCGCCGATTCGGACGGTTTCGCGGCAGCGATCGAGCTTGGCTACGATATGGTGCGCAACAATCTGATCGACCGCATCGAGGCCGATCTCGACCTGTTCCATGCGCGCAACCCGCATGCCCAGGCAAGCAGGAAATCCGACGCCACCGTCGACGAAAAGGAATAGGAAAGAGCTTTGATCAGATCAGTCGTGCGCGGCACCGGTGCTGCGCTGCCCCGCCGCATCATGAAGAATGCCGATTTCGAAGGCATGGTCGAGACCTCGGACGAGTGGATCGCCCAGCGCACCGGCATCCGCCAGCGCCATATCGCCGCCGATGACGAGACGACGGCATCCCTGGGCGAGGCGGCGGCGCGCGCAGCGCTCGACAATGCTGGTCTTGCGCCTGCCGACATCGACCTGATCGTGCTGGCGACCTCGACGCCCAACAACACCTTTCCGGCGACCGCCGTCGAGATCCAGAACCGGCTCGGCATGCATCACGGCTTTGCCTTCGACCTGCAGGCGGTGTGCTCGGGCTTCGTCTATGCGGTGACCACCGCCGACCTCTACATCAGAGGCGGCCTCGCCAAGCGCGTGCTGGTGATCGGCGCGGAGACCTTTTCCCGCATCCTCGACTGGAGCGACCGCTCGACCTGCGTCTTGTTCGGCGACGGCGCCGGCGCGCTGGTGCTGGAAGCGGATGAGGGCACCGGCGGCATTGCCGACCGTGGCGTGCTGGCGATGAGCCTGCGCTCCGACGGCGCCCACAAGGACAAGCTTTTCGTCGATGGCGGTCCCTCGACCACCGGCACGGTCGGCCATCTCAGGATGGAAGGTCGCGAAGTGTTCAAGCACGCCGTCGGCATGATCACCGACGTCATCGAGGCGACGTTTTCGCAGGCCGGCATAACCGCCGACGACCTCGACTGGTTCGTGCCGCATCAGGCCAATAAACGCATTATTGACGCTTCGGCCAAGAAGCTCGGGATTGCTGAGCAAAAGGTGGTGGTCACCGTCGATTTGCACGGTAACACCTCGGCTGCTTCCGTGCCGCTGGCGCTTTCGGTGGCCGTCGCCAACGGTCGCATCAAGAAGGGTGATCTCGTGCTCCTGGAAGCGATGGGCGGCGGCTTCACCTGGGGCGCGGTTCTCGTTCGCTGGTAAGTGCCGAACGGTCCGGTTTCGGTCCTTGACCTTGCCGGATCAATTACTTAGGCTCTGCCTTTACCTGTATCGATTTATGTTTTTTGAACTGATGGGACGGTCGCATGGGGGGAAAGACACTTACGCGCGCCGACCTTGCCGAAGCTGTTTACCGTAAGGTCGGCTTGTCACGCACTGAATCGGCAGAACTCGTCGAAGCGGTGCTGGACGAAATCTGTGAAGCCATCGTACGCGGCGAGACGGTGAAGCTGTCGTCCTTCGCCACCTTCCACGTCCGTTCCAAGAACGAACGCATCGGCCGCAATCCCAAGACCGGCGAGGAAGTGCCGATCCTGCCGCGCCGGGTGATGACCTTCAAGTCGTCGAACGTGCTGAAAAGCCGTATCCTGCGCTCGCACCAGAACAGCAAGGCCAAGGGCGGCAAATAGGTTCTGCCGCAGGCTTCGGTTGAAAACGCCGGGCCGTTTTGACGCCGGGCTTGAATATTGTTTCATAAACCGCTGAAATGATACCCGATTCGGCAGACTGGGCCGGATCGCCGTCCAGCGTGAGGATTTCGCCCATGGACAAGAGCCCCGACGCTTTCCGCACCATCAGCGAGGTCGCGGAGGATCTCGATCTGCCGCAGCACGTGCTGCGCTTCTGGGAAACCCGTTTCAACCAGATCAAGCCGATGAAGCGCGGCGGCGGCCGCCGCTACTACCGGCCACAGGATGTCGAACTGATCAAGGGCATCCGCCACATGCTCTACGACCAGGGTTACACGATCAAGGGCGTGCAGAAACTGCTGCGCGAGAACGGCAACCATTTCCTGGTCGCCATCGGCAATGGCGACATGGCTGCCGTCGAAGCGATCTCGCAGCGCAGGCAGGCCGATCAGGTGCCGCTGACGCCAGCCGCCCAGCCGCGCGGCATGGATGACGAGATGCTGGTCGGTCAGCCCAAGGTAAAACCCAGCCGCCGCTTTTTCGGCCTGGGCAAGACCGAGGAGGAAGGTCCGGTCCAGCCCGGCGCATCGAAACTGTCGCGCGACAACCGTGCCTTGCTGCAGGAGGCGCTGTTTGACCTCCTGGAGTGCAAGCGCCTGCTCGACCAGGTGCGCTAACCTTTCCGCTGCCCTCGGGCAAGCAGACCGGAACCGGTTCTGCGGCCATGCGTTTGGCCTTCTCTCAAAAGAAGGAAAAACAATCATGGTATCGCTTTCGACCCTCTCCGATCTCGATCTCGAAAAGCAGGTCGCGACCCTTTCCAAAGAGCTCGCCGCGTTGCGCAAAGTCGTGGCCAAACGCGGCGGTGCTTACTACGAGGACGGGCGCGATGCCGCTTCGGACTATTATGGGCAGCTTGCCGACCTTGTCAGCGATGCGCTGCCGGCGATCAGGAAGCAGGGCAGGGCGATCGAAAAGACGGCGCGCGATCGTCCGGCAACAGCCGCTGCTGTTGGGTTGGTCGTGGTCGGCCTTCTCGCCAGCCTGTTGCTCAGCCGGCGCTAAAACAATTCACGAAAACAAAAAGAAAATGGCGGCCGTCCCGCGGACGACCGCCATTTCCCTGATCTGCGGCCGATTACTTGGCGAGCTTGATCTTGGCCTGCGGCGAAACCTGCGCGGTCTGGCTGCACTTGCCATAGACAGTGCCATTCTTGTCCGTGGCGTCGGTATAGGTGCCTTTGCACTCGATCGAGAGCACCAGGCAATGACCGGAGCCCTTGCAAACCGCGCCGCCGTCGCCCGTGGGATGCGTGCCGTTGGCGAAAGCCGAGGTCGGAACGGAAGCCGAACCGAAGGCCGAGATGATGAGGGCCGCGGCGAGCGTGATGCGCTTGAAGTTGGTCATTTGAGCATTTCCTTCTCTGGATCGAGGATCGCCACCATGGCGTCCTTCTGTGTTGGGATCGCCTTCTCGGCGTCCATGCCGGTTAGTGCGGCCTCCAAAGCAAAGGTTCATGCGTGGTTCGAATTTTCTTCGCGTTTTTTCGCGACGTCGATTTTTAGCCTTCGCCAACGGACGACGCCTGGCGGGGCCGGGGCGGGCATCGATCATGCATTTCGCGTGAAGGGCGCTGACGTAGCAGCGCGGCATCCCATGCGAAGGTCACACGGTGGCGTGCCCAAATGGCCAGCCAAGACCTAGTCCGCCCCCGGCTCTTGTCAGGTGGCGGCAGCAGTCATTGCCGCCACTTGGCACCGCGCTTTCTGCCACTCCCGGCTGCGACTATAACGCCAGTCCAAAGGTACCGGCGGAGGAGACGGGCGTGGTCGCAAATTACTTCGACGAGTTCATCATGTTCTGCGCTGGGCTGTGGATGACAGGCGTTGGTTTTGGGCTGCTCCAAAGTCCTTTTCAGGCCCAGCAAGGTCAGCAGCCATGGTGGCTGCAGGTCGCGAAGCATTTCAAATGGATGGGACCGCTTTTGATTTTGATCGCAATAGTGCTCGCGTTCGCGGCGCCGTCCTAGCGGGTTCCGGCGGCATTGAGAGACCCGTGGTGTCCTGCAGCTGGCAACCGCTGTGTTGTCGGCCTTGCGCCTGATACGTTCGTTGGGGTGCGCTGTGGTTGCTCGCGTTCTGGCGCATCGGCGCCATCGAATCCTGCCTCAGCTTTTCCACGTGTCGCCTGGCAAAAACCAACGGGAAGGCGGCCTTGGCGAGGACTCCAGGGCCAGCCTTCCCGTTGGGCAAGTCGGCCGTGTCAGGCCTTCTTGGCCTCCACCTTCTTGTGGTGGTGGTGGTGGTGATGATGGTGATGGCGGTGATGCTTGTTGTGATGATGATGATGGTGGTGATGCTTCTTGTGCAGCGGTGCTGCGTCGGCGCTGCTGGCGCCGATGAGCGGCAGAGAGACAGCCAGGGCAAAAGCCAGCCCGAGAGCCGACAGGAGGGACTTCTTCATGACTTCGTTTCCTTTTCTGCGCGGGCTGAATTTGGCCGTCACCGAGCAAGATCGGTGCCGGTGAACCCCGCAGTCATGACTATCGCCTCCGAACTTTTCGACAGTTTTTCCGGACTGTAGAATTTTGTTTCTGGATTGTGTCTGGCGGCTTCGTCGGCAACTTACATCGGCGGAATGACGCCGTTGGTGCCGACAACGACCCGGCCCGCGGTCAGCTTGCCGTCACTGCCGCGCTCGGCGTTGACGAACACCACAGCGCCAGGCTTGAGGTCGGCGGGCGTCGCCGGCGCGAAGGTCACCACCGGCGTCGTCTGCGGGATCGCGATCTGCTTTTTCTGGCCATTGTCGTAGGTCAGCGTCACCGTGCGACCTGCAATCTCGGTGACATCGGCGACCGTGCCGTTGGTCATCCGGCTGTTGGGCTCGAGATCCCACGGGCGGTCGCCTTCGCCGGCGCCCTTCAGCGCGGCCGGGAAGATCACCACCTCAAGCGCGCCGCTGCCGCCATCGGCCTTCGAAACAGAGGCAATGCCGAGGAAATCGCCTTGCTTGATATCCCCGGCATCCGCCTTGGCGACGCCGGAAATCTTCCACCCTTCAGCCAGCGCGATGGCGTCGGTAGCGCCTTCGCGGGTCTTCACCGTCAGCGTCGCTCCGGCAAAGGCGGTCACCGTGCCGCGAATGCGCACGGCCTCGGCGGCTTGCGCCGCGACCATGCTCGCGCCAGCGAGGCCTGAAATCGTGGCGAGCACGATGGCTGATGTCTTGAATGTCATGGATCTGATCCTCTTGGGAAAAGCTGGCCCGATGCGGCTGCCAGCAACATCAGGCTAACGCGCGAGCGGCGCAAAACCGCTGAACACTTCGGCGTGCGGCCCTTCAAAAGAACTTGATTGGGAGATCGGGGCGGAGATCCTATATGTGCCCTGGCGCCTGCGGTTTTGACGCCGGTTCACGATGCTGTGACGGTCGGTTTGGGCCTTGGCAAATCGCCGTCAAGCGGGCATTGTCCCGGCTCTCAGGCAACACCCTATCATTTGATCCAAAACTCTTTAGCCCCATGGAGTTGCCAATGCCCCAAACTGCAAAACACGAACCCTTCTCCAGGCTGGCGGCCGATGTTGCGGCCGATGTAGCGCTTGAGCACCCTGGCCTCAAAGCCATCCGGGAGACAAAGGGATACAGTATTGAAGAGCTTTCCCTGACCTGCGGTCTGTCGACCAGCGAGATTGCCGATATAGAGAGCGGCAAGGACACCGATCCGACTAAACTTCGCCGGATCGCCGCAGCATTGCAATTGCCGGAAACGGCCCTGATCGATGCCCCGGCGCCCACGGCGCCTGTGGAAAACCGGTCCGTTTCATAAACAACGGCCAAGCGTCGTTCAACAAGCCCGCCATGGTTTGCCCTGGCGGGCTTGTTGCATTCGCCCAACGGCGAATGTCACTTCTTGCTCGGATCGTCCGCCGGGTTGACGTAGGTGATCGCGAACGGCCCCTCGCCATGAACCTGGACGATCGTAGCGCTTGTCGTCCAGGCGTAATGGTTCATTCCCTGTGGGGCTACGCCGAAGCCGCCGGCGGTCAGTTCGATGCCCTTGGTCTCGTCGAGCTTGTCGCCCATGCCGATATGAAAATTGCCGGAAATCACCGTCACATATTCCGAGGTGGGATGGTTGTGCGCGGCAATCCTGTAGCCGGCCGGCAGCTTCAACCGCAGCACGTAGATGCCATCCTTCGAGGGGTCCCCGGCGATGATAGCCATGTCCGCGCCGGCGGGCAGCACAGCAGGAGCAGGGCCCCATTTGATGGCGTCCGCGTTTATCGGCATGTCGTCGGCAAGCAGCGGCGCCGTCCCGATAAGCAGCAGCGCCAGAGCCGAGGCGAGCTTGAGCATGATGATCTCTCCGGTTGGTCGTGGGAGCACAGCATCAGCGCCGGCCCTGATCCATTGCGACCTACCAATGCAGCAGCCCGAACACATCTCCCGCACGGGGGATGCGCCTTGCGTTGCCGACATGCGGCGCGACCCGCCCGGCCTGGTACCGCTGCAGCCGTCGAGGGGCGTGGAGGTTGCCGCCGACCGAGCGTGAAGCTATCCAGTGTGAACGCTAACCGTTTTCGAATGGGACAATGCCGAGATGAGCCTTGAATCCGTGCGCGCCTTCCTGGCTGCCCACGCGCCCGATGTCGAAGTGCTCGTCACCGAAGCGAGTTCCGCGACGGTGGCGCTGGCGGCTGAGGCGCATGGCGTGGAGCCGGCGCAGATCGCCAAGACCATCTGCCTGCGCGTCGGCGGTGAGACCATGCTGATCGTGGCCGGCGGCATGTCGAGGCTCGACAACCGCAAATTCAAGGACCGTTTCGGCGGCAAGCCGCGCATGCTTGACGCCGACGAGGTTGTCGCGATTACCAGCCATCCCGTCGGCGGCGTCTGCCCATTCGGCCTGCCGGCGCCGCTGCCGGTCTATTGCGACGTCTCGCTGCGCGCCTTCGATGAAGTCGTGCCCGCCGCCGGCGCCACCAACGCCGCCGTGCGGCTGAGCCCGCAGCGCATGGCAGACATCGTCGGCGCCGAATGGGTCGATGTGTGCCAGTAGCGAATCGTCGGCTGATTTCAGCAGGAGATTTCTGGGAGCAAAACGACTGCGAGCGCAGCTAGTAGAAGATTGAACGACCCATTATACGTGGCGGAATGAACGACGTTTTTGGTTACATCGCCTATGGTGAGAACGAGCTTTACCATCGCGGCGCGCTGCTCAGCGCCCTCAAGCTTTTGCACCATTGCCCGACCGCCAGAATAACTGTCGCAACGGATAGGCCTGAACTCTTTCGCGGTTATCCCATTGAGACAATGCTTATAACGACCGAACAGAAAGAGCAGTGGTCTTTCGGTGGAAGCTATCATTTCGGCATCAAGGCCGGGACGATGCGTGAGCTTTTGCGGCGAGCTGATCGGCTGCTTTTCATGGACACCGACATGTACCCGGTGGGTGACCCGTCGAAGGGCTTCCACTCGATTTCTGCGATCCACTCCATCATGCGCCTGTGCGAAGGGAAGCACCGCATCTATCAACGTGCGCTGCCGGGCAAGAACATCAGCATCGGCGGCCAGGTTTTGACCGGCCAGGAGCCGATGTGGAACAGCGGCATCGTTGGAATTCACCGAGAAAGCCTCAGTGCTATGGTTGACGCTTTCGCCGCTATCAAGGTGGTTCATGAGGTGACCGACACATGGGCGCCGGAGCAGTTTTGCCTCGGGGTGGCCCTTTCTCAAAACGGCCGAACCATCAGCCCGCATCGCCTGCCGATCCGGCACTACAACACCCGAGGCAAAAAGCAGTTCGCTGAGCCGCGCGTACATGCGTTCTTTAATGCTTACGGCTCGGTGCCAGTCGGCCAGCAGGTTGCAAAGGCCGGTAGATATCGTCTGTGGCGGACGCCCTTGGATTTATGGCATCAGAAGCATAGGAAGTCACTGTGACGGGGTGGCTATGCATGAGGAATCCCTTTCGATCCAGGCTGCCCTCAAGCGTGATCCTCGGACGTCACACCTATGGGGTGAGCCGGAGGAAGGTGTTTGGAACGTCTGCCGCCACTCCGTTGACCATAGGGGCGTTTTGTTCGGTGGCCGGCAATGTCAGCTTTGAGTGTTCGGGGGGAAGTCACACGCCCTGGGCTGCAACCACATTCCCGATCCATAGCCGCTTGATGGAATCAGTTGATCCCACTGAGCACGGTGGCGAACCCGTGGGCATCACCATTGCCAATGATGTTTGGATCGGCCGCGATGCGCTGATCATGCCAGGCATTCACATCGCCGATGGCGCCATTGTCGCGGCCGGGGCCGTCGTCACCAGGGATGTGCCGCCATACGCCATCGTCGGCGGGGTCCCGGCCAAGCTCATCCGCTATCGCTTTTCAGATGATGTCATTGGGAAGTTGCTGGCGATCCGGTGGTGGGAATGGAGCGACGAGAAGATCAAGCAGGAGGCTGCTTTTCTTACCGGCCCGATCGAATTTTTCTTGGAGCGACATGCCGGTGCGACACCATAAGAACGCATCTTGCTGGTCGCTGCAGTGGGGCTGAGAAATTGCATGGCCACTTGGGGGAAGCAGCTAGTCGCCTGTGTTGTTTGGTCGGAGTGGCCGGATTCGAACCGACGACCCCTTGACCCCCAGTCAAGTGCGCTACCGGGCTGCGCTACACTCCGGACCGCGCAAAGCCTTATATTTTCGAGAGTTGTGGTGCAAGGGCTAAAACGGCGCATGTGAACGAGCCGAACGAATATCACCTCGCTTGGCGACAGCGTGCGGAATCGCGGCGGCTCTGCGGATAGCTGAGAAAGTGGGACGCACCCAAATATCCAGGCAAACGTTCAATAGTGAGCACCAACATCCAACTTGTCGATGAAACACCAAGGGGATATGGCTCGCGCTCGAGCGACGAGAAGGATTGGACGTGAACTCCTGCTTTTTTCTTGCGGCTGACGGGGGCTATTTTCCGTATGCATGCTTGACAGCGCGCAGAATATTGGACGTCTCGGCGACGACGCCAGGCTTCATTCTTTACGTTGGCGCAGGCGACGATGACATGCGGGTGGCGCGGCGCCTGCTCAAGGGTCAAGTCGAACTGGTCGACGTTTCGTCGTTCATGGAGAAGGTGAGGTCCGGATTTCGCGACAGCGGCATTGCCGCGTTCATTCGACTGTTTGCGGACCAGATACCTGAATTCGAAGCTTATGATCGTATCGCGTACACGGACTGCGACGTGTTGTTCAACCGAGACATTGGCGACCTGACAGGCCAGAAGCTTCAGGCCCCGCTGCTGGCGGCCCATGATGATTATATGTATTTCCTGCCGACCTATCGGCAGAAGCTCTCGATGCAGCCGGGAGCTCCGTACTTCAATTCGGGCGTGCTGCTGTTTGACATGATATCTGTGCGTGCCCAATCGCTTTTGGAGCATACCCGTCAAGTCGCCATCGAGAAAAAGCTGAACGACCAGAATGCGCTAAACATCGCCTTCGAGGGCAAGTGGCAGACGATGCATCCAAACTGGAACTTGATGTCTAACTACACGAAGGAGTATCGATTCTCACAGGCGTACGCCCGGCATTTTTCAGGCAGCAAGCCATGGGGAGGCCAAGTCGGCGTAGAGCTCGACGCCCTGGCGGTCTACCGCGACCTTGCGAAGGATACGCCTTGGCTTCAACGCTTTCGGCAACGCATTCCATTCGAGCGCGGCGTACTGAAGAGGCTGGGGCGCCGGATCGACGCCGCTCGGGGGCTTCTGCTCAACGATAAGAGAAAAAAACGGCGGGCTTACTATGACGGCCGCAAGACACATAAGATGTATGCGGAGCAAGCCGATTCCGGTGCCATGGCTGTAAGCTTCCCAGAAGTACTGGGAGGCTTCGCTTGAGCACTGCAAAGAGCCTACACAAACAGGCCAATGTCAGCGGGCGGGTATCGTAGCATGCAACAGAAATCGTGTTTCTTTTTTGCTGCCGACCAAAGATTCTTCCCCTTTGCCTGTCTGGCGGCGCGCCGCGTTCTGGATGTCTCGGCACCCATCGACGGGTTTATTCTGCACACTGGCATTATTCCGTTCGAAGACCGGTCCATCGGCGAGCGTTTGCTTGAAGGGAAGATTAGCATCATCGATGTAACGAAATTTATGGAGGCGACCAACTTCAACCGTGGGCCACATCCCACGCTTGCGACCTACATCAGGCTGTTCGCCGATCATTTGCCTGAATTCGAGCCGTACGACCGCATCGCCTATTCAGACGCCGATGTACTTTTCAATCGATCGATCGCCGATCTCTGCAAGACACCGCTCAATGCACCGTTGCTGGCCGCTCACGACGAGCAGACCTACTTCGACGCGAAGTACAGGCAACATCTGCCGATGAAGGCCGGTGCGCCGAAATTCAACGCAGGCGTTCTTCTTTTCAACATGCCGCTACTCAGGGCTGAGGGGCTCCTGGAGCGTACGCGACATCTGGCGTCCGAGCATATCTACGGCCTGGATCAAGGCGCGATGAACTTGGCCTTCGAGGGCCGGTGGCAGACGATGCACCCGTTCTGGAATGTGATGACCAACTACACCAGCCAGATCCCTTTCAACCGCTGCTACGCCCGCCACTTCGCCTGGGGCAAGCCCTGGGACCGTCCGCCGATCGGTGTCGAGGTCGACGCCATGGCGATCTATCGCGATCTGGCGAGAGGCACGCCCTGGGCCGGCCGTTTCAGCCGCAACTGGCCGATGAAGAGAGGCCTGTTGAAGAACCTCGGCCGCAAGTTCGATGCTGTCAGCGGGATCTTGTTGAACGACGAGAAGCGCAAGAGACGGGCGAGGTTCGATGCCGAAAAGGTCAGCGCCGTTTTTGCCGACCATGCGGATCGTCTGATGATGGCCGTGCAATACCCCGAACGGGTGGCCGGCATCGCGAGATAAAACGAAATCTGCTGCCGCAATGGGTGCGGGTCACCTGGACTCGGCGGTTTTTCTATTGGTTCGGATTGCCACCGCCCGCAACCCGCGCTGATGCCTGTATTCCAGCGCGATCGCGCCCCAGATCAGGCCGAGCAGCAGGTAGACATGGCGCCAGTGGTCGATGTCGATGAAGGTGCCGAGCCCGATATTGCCGATGAAAGCGACGTAGGCGCAGAGCAGATAGGGCTGCCATGGCCGGTCGCGCAAAAGGATGCGGAAGCCGGCCGCGATCGTCCACAGCGTCAGCGACAGGAACGAGACGAAGCCGAGCCAGCCATAATCCATCAGCGTCTTCAGCCAGATATCGTGCGTGTCTTCGCCGAAAATGGTGCCGAACACCAGCGGGCCGATGCCGAGCGGATGTTCGAGCGCCATCTCGAAGCCGATCGTGTAGCGGGCAAAGCGGCCAAGGCGCGCCGTGTCGTAGCTCTGTTCGAGCTGGGCGCGGCTGGAAAACATCTCGCCGACGCCGGGCAGCTGCAGGATGACGATCATGGCGACCACCAGCAGGGTGACGGCGGCAATGCTCATGATGATGACGCGCAGCCGGAACTTGCCGCTGTTGCTCTGCAGGAACAGGGCGCCGGTGAGCAGGATGGCCGAGACGGCGAACATGCCCCAGGCGCCGCGCGAGAAGGAGAAGAAAATGCCGGCGGTGATGATCAGCAGCGGCACCGCCAGAAGCGGCATGCGCGCGATCGAGCCGGTCAACAGGAGATAGAGCAGATAGATGCCGGGCAGCACCAGGAATGGTCCGAACACGTTCGGATCCTGGAAGGCGCCCTGGGCGCGGTCGTATCTGGTGAAGATTTCAGCGCCCGGGAAAGCGTGGAAATAGCCGGCAATGCCGAGCAGCGAGGTCACCACCGCGGAGACGACATAGGCGATGAAGATCAGCCGGTAGAGGCCGGGCTGCACCGCCGTCACCGACGAGAAGAACACCGCGGTGAACGCGAGAAACAGCGAGACGGCGAGATAGAGCGGTGTGTTGGCGAGAACGGCCATCTGCGTCATGGCAATCATGCCGCCGATGTTCATCGTGATCAGCAGCACGAGCAGCGGCACGGCCGCGCGCGATATGCGCAGGCCAAACAGCACCCACACCCCGATCAGCCCGAGCATGAAAAGATCGTAGGGCGCCGGTTCGTCGATGACGAAGCCCGACAGGAAGACGCCGAAAAACACCGCCCCCGACGATATCAGCGCGATCAGCTTGGCATTGACCGCAGCCTGCGGCAAATCATGGGAAATCGCGCTCAATAGGCGTTTTCCGTATTGAGCAGCCGCAGCGGCGTCATGAGCAGGATGCGCAGATCGAACAGCATCGACCAGTTCTCGATGTAATAGAGGTCATATTCCGTGCGCATGCGGATCTTCTCATTGGTGTCCATCTCGCCGCGCCAGCCATTGATCTGCGCCCAGCCGGTAACGCCGGGCTTGACCTTGTGGCGGGCGAAATAGCCGTCGACCACCTCATTGTAGAGAAGGTTGTGCGACTGCGCGGCAATCGCATGCGGGCGCGGGCCAACCAGTGACAGCGTGCCGAACAGCGAGTTGAAGAACTGCGGCAGCTCGTCGATCGAGCTCTTGCGGATGAAGCGGCCGACGCGGGTGACGCGCGGATCGTTCTTGGTCACCGTCTGCTTGGCGGTCGGGTCCGAGCGGTCGGTGTACATGGAGCGGAATTTGTAGACTTCGACGATCTCGTTGTTGAAGCCGTGCCGCTTCTGCTTGAATAGCACCGGCCCCTTGCTGTCGAGCTTGATGGCGATGGCAGTCGCCAGCATCACCGGTGAGAACAGGATGATGCCGATCAGCGAGAAGACGATGTCGAAGGCGCGCTTGGCGACCGAATCCCAGTCGTTGATCGGCCTGTCGAAGATATCGAGCATCGGCACCGAGCCGATGTAGGAATAGGCGCGCGGGCGAAACTGCAAAGCGTTCGAATGCGCCGAGAGCCGGATGTCGACCGGCAGCACCCACAGCTTCTTCAGCAGCTGCAGCACGCGCGTTTCGGCAGTCAGCGGCAGCGACACGATCAGCATGTCGATGCGCGCGATGCGAGCGAATTCCATCAGCTCCGAAATGGTGCCGAGCTTGGGATAGCCGGCCACGATCGGCGGCGAGCGCTTGTCGCCGCGGTCATCGAAGATGCCGCAGATGCGGATGTCGTTGTCTGGCTGCTTCTCGACCGAGCGGATCAGCATCTCGGCCGCCTTGCCGCCGCCGACGATGACGGCGCGGCGTTCCATGCGGCCGTTGCGCGCCCAGCGCCGGATCAGCTTCGACATCACCAGCCTGAGGCCGAACAGCAGAAGCAGGCCGACGACAAACCAGGTGCCGAACAGCAGACGCGAATAATCCTCCGACATTTTCATGATGAAGGCCGTCAGCGCCATCAGCGCGAAGGTGCCGGCCCAGACCATCAGTACGCGGCCGAGATTGGAGATCGGTCGCATCAAGGCGGAGATCTGGTAGCAATCGCTGACGTCGAGCAGCACCACGGCCACGAATGACGCCGCGGCAATGGTCAGCGGATATTGCCAGGCGAGATAGTTGAAGAAGCCGACAAAGTGGAAGTAGAGCGCGAGCCCCGACAGGAACAGCAAGCCGAATTCGACGATGCGCAATACGCCGCTGACCATGACCGGCGACATCGTATCGCGCCGGTATTGCGAGGCGACCTGGCGGGCAACACTGTTCATGCCGCCGGGCGTGGGGCTCTCGGCAGGACTGTCGAATTTGCGCACCGCATCGGCCGAAAAGCGGCGCGTGGGGTCGGTCTCGTTCATCGGGTTTCCCACAAGCTTCCGCGATGACGATAGCAGAAAGAGAGCTAAAAAAACCTTGAGACAACTTGTGGTTTTGGAGGGTCGTCTATCTGTTGAGCGCGGCGAAATAGGCCTTTTCGATTTCGGCGGCCATCACATCGGCGCCGAATCGCGCCCTGAGGCTGGCCGTATCGGGCATGGCGCGCCGGTAGGCGTCGAGATCGCGCAGCGCTTCACCCATCTTGTCGCCGAGTTGGCGCGGATCGGGACGGATCAGGGCAGGGGATCCCTCCCCGAAGATTTCGGGAATGCCGCCGACGGCCGTGGCGATCATCGGCCTGCCGGCCGCCAGCGTCTCCAGCACGATATAGGGCATGGCTTCCGCGCGGGAGGGGACGACGACCAGATCGGCCAGCGAAAATGCCTCCCTGGCCGGCATCGGCGGCAAGAAGCGGACCTGTTTTCCGAGGCCCAGCCGTTTCACCTGCGCATGGTAGCGCGGCAGGTCGTCGCCATCGCCGACCATGACCGCGGTCAAGCGGCGCTCAAGCTGGGACCCGGCCAGCACCAGCGCGTCGATGAAAATGTCAGGCCCTTTGAGGTCGCGCATCATGCCGATGTAGAGCAGGTCGGCCGCGTCGGGTTGTGCGACCACCGGTTCGAACTCGGCGGCGCGCAGGCCGTTATAGACCAGCGTGTTCGGGATAGGCGGTTCGCCGACCTTCCTGCGATAGGTGCGCCGCTCATAGTCGGAGACGAACAGCAGGCAGTCGGTGAAGCGCGCCATGAAGCGCTCGAGCGCGAAGAACAGCTTCCCGGTCGTCGTCGTTTCATCATAGTGGAGGGAGCCGCCATGCGGCGAATAGAGGCGGGCTACGCGAGACCTAGATACCCGCAACAATGAGCCGAACAGACGGGCATAGGCGCCACCTTTGGCGCCATGTCCGTGCAACACGTCCGGCTGCAGTTCCTTGATGATCCTGTAAGTGCGCCAGGCCGAGGCGAAGTCGCCCGGCCCGACATGGCGCTGCATCGGCGTGCGATGGATGCCGAGCGCCAGGCTGTCCTTCATCTGGTCGAACAGGCGTTCCTCGTATTCGCCGCCGGTGGTCGAATCGCAGACGATGCCGACAACATGTCCGGCGGCGAGCTGGGCCTCCGTCAGGTCGCGCACATGCCGGAAGATCCCGCCGACGGGTGAGCGAAAGCAGTGGACGATCCTGAGCTGGTCCGCCACGTTGATGTCAGAACAGGCGTTCGCGAACGTAGACCGTGTCGCCCGGCAGCAGCGGATCGGAGGTAACCACCCGGCCTGTCATCACCTTGCCGTTGATGTCGCGGGTGATGTCGACGCTTTCCTGGTTGGCGCGCGGCGAGAAACCGCCGGCAATCGCGATGGCCTTCTGCACGGTGAGGCCCGGCACGTAGGAATACTGGCCGGCGGCGCCCACTTCGCCCATGACGAAGATCGGCCGGTAGCGATCGATCTCGACCGACACGTCGGGGTCGCGCAGATAGCCTTGGCGCAGTTTGTCGGCGAGCGCTTTTTCCAGCTGCTGGGCCGTGTGGCCGCGCGCCGGCACCGCGCCGACCAGCGGGAAGGACATGTAGCCGGACTGATCGACACTGTAGGTGTTGGTCAGACCGTCCTGTTCGAACACGGTGACGCGGACACGGTCGCCGGCGCCGAGCCGATAGGGCTGGTCGAGTACCTCGTGGAAGGCCGCCGGCGTCGGCCGGTAGCTGGAGCAGCCGGCGAGGATCGACACGGCCAGCAGAGCGCGAAACAGACCAGCAGCGCTTTTCATGATCGGACACACACCTTCGTCGCTATGGCCGCCAGGACACGGCGGCAAACCTTAAGGATCTGGGTTCGTTATCATCCTGTTAGGGTTAATGGCCGGTAAAGGGACGCGGCCGATTTGGCGGCAATCGACAAAAAGCCGTATAGTTTTGCTGGCTTTGTTTACCGGATGTCAGCAAACCCTAACAGCTGCTTACCGCGATCTTAACGGCTGAGTTACCATAGTTGTTTACGCTACCATCTAGCCTCATGTCCGGAGCAGGAATGCATGTCCGACCAGTCCGCGGCCGCAGATGTCGATGTCGACCTGAGACAGCTCTTCGCCAGCCTGGCGCGGAACTGGCTGCGCATTCTTGTGATCACGCTTCTCGTCACTGGTCTCGCCTTCGCGTTCGCGTGGCTTGCCACGCCGCATTATAAGGCCACGACGCAGCTGAAAATCCAGTTGAGCGAATCGGCCTATACGCGGCCTGCCGGCACCAATGAAGACGACAAACCTGTGCTCGATGCGGAAGGTGTAGCAACCGAGGTTCAGGTCATTTCCTCGTCCGACATTCTCAAGCAGGTGGCTGCCGACCTTAAGCTGGGCGACAAGCCCGAGTTCAACGATGCGCTCGGCATGTCGCCGGTCACCCGGCTCCTGGTCATTGCCGGGCTGAAGAGCGATCCGGAAGAAATTCCGCTCGAAGAGCGCGTGCTGACGAAGATGCGCGACAAGCTCAATGTTTATGGCGTGGAAAAGACCCGCGTCATCGCCGTCGAATTTTCCTCTGAAGATCCCCAGCTTGCCGCCGACATTCCGAACGCCATTGCTAAGGCCTACCTGGCCTACCAGGCGGATGCCAAGACCAAGTCGAACGCCGCCGCGACCGCCTTCCTCGGGCCGGAGATCGAGGAGCTGCAGAAGCAGGTCAGGGATGCAGAGGCCAAGGTCGCGGCCTTCCGCTCCGCTCAGTCGGACCTGTTGATGGCTGGCAACAATTCGGTGCTGGCGACACAGCAATTGTCCGAATTATCGAGCGAGCTGTCGCGTGTGCGCGCCAGCCGCGCCTCGGCTGAGGCAACGGCCGAAAGGGTGCGCCAGGCTTTGCAGAATGGCGGTTCGCTGGACGCTGTACCCGAAGTGCTGTCTTCCGATCTGATCCAGCGGCTGCGTGAGCGTCAGATCGAGCTCAGAACCAACATCGCCGATCTTTCCACCACCTTGCTCGACAACCATCCCCGCCTGCGGGCGATGAGGTCGCAGCTTGCCGATCTCGACGGCCAGATCCGCAACGAAGCGCAAAAAATCATGCGCGGGTTGCTGACGCAGGCGCAGACCGCCCAGGCGCGCGAAAACCAGCTGATATCGGACGTCAACAAGCTGAAAGCGGCGTCGTCGCGGGCCGGCGAGGAGCAGGTCCAGCTGGATGCGCTGCAGCGCGAGGCGAACGTCCGGCGCCAGCAGCTTGAATCCTATATGGCGAGCTTCCGCGAAGTGTCCTCGCGCAAGAATTACCTGCCGGTCGATGCCAGCGTGTTTTCCGAGGCGCGCGTGCCGTCGGAACCCTATTTCCCCAAGCTCGTGCCGATCGTCGGCGCCGCCTTAGTCGGCTCGCTGCTGCTGATGTCGGTCATCACGCTGCTGCAGGAGCTGTTTTCCGGCCGCGCCATGCGTCCGGCCCCAGGGGCGCGCTTCGAGCGTATCGAGCAGGTTGCGATGCCGGCAATGTCGGCGCCGGTCGTCCACCCGGAACCGGCTCCTGAGGTCGTGGAAGTGGACGATCAGCCGACGACCGTGGAGTCTGAACTGGTGCCAGAGCCCGAGCCGGCTCCTTCAGTGCTGGAAGGAGCAGCGGCTGCCGGTTCCGAACCGCAAGCCGAACCTGAACCTGTCCGCTCCAGCCTTGGCGAGATCGATGTCGAGAAGGCGGCGGAGAAGCTGATCGCCAGCGGTGCTGCGCGCGCCATCTTCGTCTCGCCCGAAGGCGATGAGGCCGCGGCCTCGGCAGTGCTGGTAGCGCGCGAAGTCTCCGACGCCGGCCTGCGCGTGTTGCTGCTCGATCTGACCGCATCGGGCGCGGCGTCGCGGCCGATGCTGGACAGCGGACTTTTCCCCGGCATCACCAATCTGCTGGCTTCGGAAGCGCAGTTCAGCGACGTCATCCACGCCGACCTCTATTCGGACTGCCACGTCGTTCCCGTCGGCACCGCCGATCCGGTGCGCGCCATGCGCGCCGCCGACCGGCTGCCGATCATCATGCAGTCGCTGACCACCGCCTATGATCTGGTCATCGTCGAATGCGGACCGGCCGATGCGCAAGGCATCAGCCGACTGGTCGGCGACAGCACCGAGGTCTTCATGTCCATGCTGCAGGCGGACGATGAGGTGGCGCAGGCCGCCGTCGAGCTGATCGAAAGCGGCTATCCCGACCTCACTCTGGTGACGCCGATCGGCCACGAGACGCCGGGTAACCCCGTGCCGGGACGACGTAGCGCCGCCTGAGACATCAGACAATTCGACTTAGGCGGCGCTACTACGGATCGGCTCGTCCATCGCCCGCCGGCTCCCGAAAAACCAAGCCTGTCAGCCGGCGCCGGGATCTACCCCAACTCCAGGGTCGTCACGCCAAATATTCGGCGCGAGTCGACCTTCGGAGGCGGGCCCTTGTACATGCGCGTGGTGGTGAAGGTCGGCCTGAAACCAATCGCTGCAAGCGCCTTGGTGAAATCGAAATTTTCGGCAGGAACGTCGATATGCAGGTCGCCACCTTCGCATGCGGCAGCCAGACTGCCCATGAGCTGCATCGCCGTCTCGGTGTCGTCGGCAAACAGCGGGCCGATCTTGTAACCCGAACGGCAGGGACGAGCCACGGCGTAGCCTATGGTGCCGAGTGAACTGATCGCGGCGAACCCGCAATGCGGCGGCTGCGCCCAGCGGTGCAGGAAGGCTCGTCGAGGCGCGGGGAAACAGCGGGCGTCATAGACGATGATGTCGGGCACGAGTTGCGTGGTTATCATGCGCACCCCTTCGCTTCGGACGGGCGGGGTCGCGATACGGCCGCTGAAGCGGATGGTTTCGTACGCCGAGCTGAATCCCGTGCGGCGATAATTCGCCAGCTGCGCGGCGACCCCGTCGAGGCCGACCGTTCGGCCGGCCAGCCTGGCCATGCCCGCATTCCAGACTGCTTTGCCATGGCCTTTGCCGCGCATGTCTGGTCGGCAGATGTAGAGACCGATGAAACCGAAGTTGCCGCCATAGGCGACAGCCGAGATGGCGGCGGTCATCTCGTTGTCGACAAAAGCGCCGATGAACCCTTCAGGATCGGTTGGCCGGAACGCGGCGGCATCGTCAAGGCCAGGATTCCAGCCTTCAGCCGCCGCCCAGTCGATGAGAACGGTCAGTTCCGGCGGAGACAATGCGCGGACGGTAGGCTTCATAGCGTTCACTCCGCGGCGACCACCCCCGGCGAGAAGGATTTCAGCACGCCGCGATAGGGCTTGGCCAGCGGACTGGCATAGGAGCCGCGCTTCGAGGTCGACAGGCCCAATGCGATCAGCGCCTCGGCCTGTTTGAGGGCGGCGCCGACGCCGTCGATGACGGGCAGGTCGAACTCTTGCTGCAACCGGTGTGCCAGGTCGGCCATGCCGGCGCAGCCGAGCACGATGGCCTCGGCGCGGTCTTCCGCTATGGCGCGGGCGATCTCGGCGCGCAGTTTCTCGACAGCGCCGGAAGCAGCGTCTTCAAGCGAGAGTACGGGAATGTCGGCGGCGCGCACGCGGGCACGCCCGGCCATGCCGTAGCGGTGCACCAGCCCCTCGACAGGGACACGCGAGCGTTCGGTGGTCGTCACCACTGTGAAGCGCTGGGCAATGTAGGAGGCGACACTGAGTGCGGCCTCGCAGATGCCGATGACCGGAATGGAGGCCATGGCGCGTGCCGCATCCAGGCCGGTATCGTCGAAGCAGGCGATGATGGCGGCCTTAGCCCCGGCACGTTCGCCGGCGGCGATCTCCATCAAAAGGCCGGGCACGGCCAATGCCTCGTCATAATAGCCCTCGATCGAGGCAGGACCCATCGAGGAGGTGACCGCGATCACCTCGGTCCCGGCGCCGGCAACGGCGCGCGCCGCCGCCGCGATCGTCTCGGTCATGCTCGCCGTCGTGTTGGGGTTCACCACCAGTATCTGCACGATCAAACCCTGGCCCGCCTGCGGCCAACATAGAGGATGGCGCCCAGTGTGGCCAGGATCACCAGGAAGGAGAACACGGTGGTCACCGTGCCCAGCGCGTAGAGCACCGGCGTCGTGACATTGGTGGTCATGCCGTAGATCTCGAGCGGCAGCGTGTTGAAGGTGCCCGACGTCATCAGCGTGCGGGCGAACTCGTCATAGGACAGCGTGAAGCCGAACAGGCCGACGCCGATCAGGCTCGGCGCGATCATCGGCAGCACGACATGGGCGAAGGTCTGCCAGGAGTTGGCGCCCAGGTCACGCGCGGCTTCCTCATAGGCGGGCGAGAAGCGGTTGAAGACGGCGAACATGATGAGCACGCCGAAGGGCAAGGTCCAGGTCAGGTGCGCGCCGAAGGCCGATGTGTACCAGGCTGGGCGGAAGCCGACCTGCTGGAAGACGACGCCGATGCCGAGCGAAATGATGATCGAGGGTACTACGAGGCTGGCGACCGCCAGGTAGAACAAAGCGGTGGCGCCACGAAATTTTTGCCGGAAAGCGAGCCCTGCCAGCAGCGACACGACGACGGTGACGATCATCACCATAAGGCCGAGCACGAGCGAGCGCTTGAAGCTGCCGCCGAAATCGCCGACCGCCTGGCGCTCGAACAGATTGGCGAACCAGTGCAGCGACACGCCATTGAGCGGGAAGGTGAGGCCGCCGGTCTCGCCTTGGAAAGAAAGGATCAGGATCGCCGACAGCGGGCCGTAGAGGAACAGCACGAACAGAGTGAAGAAGACCGCAAGCACATAGAATTCGAGGGTGCGTTTTTCGTGGCTCACCTCAAAGCTCCTTGCGGATGTCGACGATGCGCAGGATGCCCGCGACCATCAACAGTACCAACACCAGCAACACTACGGCATTGGCGGCGGCTGCGGGATACTGCAGCAGCGACATCTGGTTCTTCATCATCAGTGCGACCGACGCGCTCTGGCCGCCCGACATCACCTGCACAGTGGAGAAATCGGCCATCACCAGCGTGACGACGAAGATGGTGCCGATCGCCATGCCGGGCTTGGCCAGCGGGATGACGACGTTCCACAAGACCTGCCAGCCGGACGCGCCGGCATCGCGCGCGGCCTCGACCAGCGAGCGGTCGATGCGCATCAACGTGTTGAAGATCGGCGTTACCATGAACAGCGTGTAGAGATGCACCATGGCCAGCACCACGGCGAATTCCGAATAGAGCAGCCATTCGATGGGTTTTGGCACCAGCCCCAATTGCACCAGCGTCGAGTTGATCAACCCGTTGCGGCCAAGCACCGGGATCCACGAGATCATGCGGATGATGTTGGAGGTCAGGAACGGCACCGTGCAGACAAGGAACAGCACCATCTGCATGGCGGTGGTGCGGATATGGAAGGCGAGGAAATAGGCGACCCAGAAGCCGATGAACAAGGTCAGAGCCCAGACGATGGCAGCGAATTTGATGGTGTTGAGATAGGTCTTCCAGGTGACCCATGATCCCAGCACGTCGGAATAGTTCGTCGTCAGGAAATCCGGATACATGGCGGCGAAGTCGTAGTCCCAGAAGGAGACGACGACGATCATGATGATTGGCAAGAGCAGGAACGCACCGAGGATGACCGCCAGCGGCGCCGATTGCAAATAGGGCGTGACGGCGCCAAGGGAGACGCGGCGGCGTCTGGCGGGCTTGGCTGCTGCGATGGCGGGGCGTTCGAGCGCGACTGTCATTGGGAAAATCCTCCGCGTGATCGCGATGACTTGCGATCCTTCGCGCCCCCCTCTGTCCTGCCGGACATCTCCCCCACGAGCGGGGAGATCGAACTCTCATAACGGCCTTCGCCAAACTCCAACGTTGCTAACGAAGAGCCGGCCATGACGCTGCCAATCTCCCCCCAAGTGGGGGAGATGTCCGGCAGGACAGAGGGGGGCGCGAAGGATCGCAACATCACAGTGAACGCGTCCGCTCTACGCCGCGATGAATTCGTTCCAGCGCTTCACCATGTAGCGGTCCTCGTCCATGACCGAGTTCCAGCAGGCGACTTTGCCCATACGCTCTTCGAACGAGCCGCCGTCGCGCACGGCGCCGGCCTTTTCCATGACGGTGCCGTCCGGCGCCTTGATCTCGCCCTTGGCCGGCTTGCCTTCGATCCAGTAGCCCCATTCGTCCTCGGACATGAACTTCTTGGCCGAGACCATATTGGCGGAATAGTAGCCCTGGCGGTTGAGATAGCCGCCGACCCAGCCCGACGTATACCAGTTGATGTATTCGTAGGCCGCGTCGAGCTCGGCGCCTTTCAGATGGGCGGCAAGGGCAAGGCCGCCGCCCCATGAGCGATAGCCCTCCTTGAGCGGCTGGAAGCGGCATGCGATGCCTTTGGAGCGCACGGCGGCGACGGCCGGCGACCACATAGACTGGATGACCACCTCGCCCGATGCCATCAGGTTGACGCTCTCGTCGAACGACTTCCAGAAGGCGCGGAACTGGCCGGCCTGCTTTGCCTTGATGAGGAAGTCGATCGTCTTGTCGATCTCTTCCTTGGTCATGTTGCCCTTGTCGGCATATTTGATGCTGCCTGTGGCCTCCATGATCATGGCCGCATCCATGATACCGATGGACGGGATGTTAAGGATCGCGGTCTTGCCCTTGAAGGCCGTGTCCATGATGTCGGCCCAGGTGGTGATGTCGCGGCCGACGAGGTCGGGCCGGATGCCTAGCGTGTCTGCATTGTAGATGGTAGGCACCATGGTGAACCACTTGGTCGGCGCCTTGGCGAAGGTCTTTGAGTCCTGCGCTTCGACATAGCCGACCGTGTGCGGCGCGGTGCCCTGGGCAATGATGCTGTCGGGCGTCAGTTTGCCGGTTTTGAACAACGGCACCAGCTCGTCGTAATATTTCAGCTTGCTGACATCCATCGGCTGCAGCACGCCGCTCGGGAACACCTTCTTGCAGATCCAGTATTCGATGTCGGCGATGTCATAGCTGTCGGGCTGGGTCACGGCGCGCTGGGCGGCCGCGTCCGAATCGGTCGCCGTCATTTCCAGCGTGATGCCGAGGTCGGCCTTGCACTTGTCGGCGATCGCGTTCAGGTTCGACACGCCGGTGCCAAACTGGCGCAGCGTGATGTTGGACTGCGCCCAGATGGTTGGGAAGCCGGTGATGACGCCCGAGCCTGCGGCGAGGCCGACGGCGGCCGCACCTGTCTTGAGCAACGAACGGCGCGAAATTCCGGTCTTTGTTTCTACTGTTTTTGTCATTCCTATTCCCCTGTTTTGTTTTGCTTCGTTGAATTCATGAATGAAGGCGGCCGAGGACGATGGCGTCCTCGGAATCCCAGGCGAGCGGTACGGCGTCGCCAAGGGCGACGGGTTTGGCGAAGAAGTCGGAATCGTCGATGATAACGGTGAAATCGTCGATGCCGCCGCCGGCGACCGACAGCTTCACCGTGGCGCCGCGATATTCGATGTTGGAGACGATGCCGGTGAAGCCGAGGCCGGGAGAGGGTGCTTCGCCGATGCGCACATGGTCGGTGCGGATGGCGATGTCGATCGGCGTGCCCACCTCCTGGCCCGCCTCCCGGCCTTGCCCGCGGGCGGCGAGCGAGGCGCCACCATTGACGTCGAAGACGACCATGCCGTCGCGCGCGCCGGTAACCCGGCCGGAGATGACATTGTGGTCACCCATGAAGCGCGCGACGAAGGCGGTGGCCGGCCTTTCGAACACATCTCGCGGCGGCGCCGCCTGTTCGATGCGGCCGTCATTCATCACCACGATCAGGTCCGCCAAGGCCATGGCCTCTTCCTGGCTGTGGGTGACGTGGACGAAAGTGATGCCAAGCGAGGTCTGCAATTTCTTCAGCTCGGCGCGCATGCGTATCTTCAGGAA
Organism: Mesorhizobium sp. M0626; assembly: GCF_040320665.1. Lineage (NCBI taxonomy): Bacteria > Pseudomonadati > Pseudomonadota > Alphaproteobacteria > Hyphomicrobiales > Phyllobacteriaceae > Mesorhizobium > Mesorhizobium sp. M0626. The sequence continues at coordinate 89,123 of NZ_JAMYQD010000016.1, forward strand.
CGGGTCGAGTGCCGACAGCGGCTCGTCGAGCAGCAGCGCCTCGGGATCGGTGATCAGAGCGCGGGCGAGTGCAACACGCTGCTGCTGGCCGCCGGAAAGCTGCGCCGGCCGGCGCGTCGCATAGGCCTCCATCTGCATCAGCTTGAGCATGTCGAGCGCCTTGGCACGGCGCTGCTCCTTGTCGACGCCCTTCATCTTCAGGCTGAAGGCGACATTGTCGACAAGGTCGAGATGCGGAAACAGCGCATAGGACTGGAACATCATCGCCGTGCCACGCTTTGCCGGCGGCAAGTCGGTGACGACGATGTTGCCGAGGCGGACATCGCCCGACGAAATGCTTTCGTGGCCGGCGATCATGCGCAGCGTCGAGGTCTTGCCGCAGCCGGAGGGGCCAAGCAGGCAGCAATAGGTGCCTGCCGGTATCTTCAGGCTGATGGCCTCGACGGCAGTCGTCGTTCCGTACACTTTCGAAACGGAGACGATGTCGATCTCGGCGGCTTTGGACATTCAGGCTTCCCCGTTTGGTCGCGTCAACCAATGCATTATGCGTGCCAATCGGCGAGATTCGGCCAAGCGTTTGAATCATCAGCAAAATCGGAATTCGTGCCCACTGCCTAGCCGGTGGGCTATCTTGTGCATTGCACAAATTATGGGCGATTGTGCGCGATCCGCGCAAGAATCGTATGCAATCTTTTTTGGCTTCGTGTCCACTTTGCCTCTCGTGCGCAGGCGACGAGTTGCGCTAGAAAGAGGCTGGGAACCATCATCGCCATGAACATTGCCGATCAGATCCATTCCGCCGACAGCGCCAACCAGGATCGCGCCCAGGCGATTCGCGACAATCTGCGGGACGCCATCGTCGACCGTCGGCTGACGCCCGGCACCAAGCTGTCGGAAGGCGAGGTCGGCACGCTGTTCGACGTCTCGCGCACCGTCGCGCGCGCGGCGCTGCAGATGCTGTCCTTCGAGGGGCTGGTGCGTACCGAGCGCAACCGTGGCGCCTTCGTCGCCAACCCTTCGCCCGAGGAAGCGCGCCAGGTGTTCGCATCGCGCCGGCTGATCGAGCCGGGCATAGCCATTGCCGCCTGTGGGCGGGTCACAGCCACCGATATCGCTGCGTTCCGCGCGCAGCTCGATGAGGAAGGCCGCTTCATCGCCGAGCGCGGCCCAACCGCCCGGCGCTCCGAAATCAAGGCGTCGGGCGATTTCCATCTGCTGCTCGCCTCCGTCGCCGGCAATGCCATCCTGCAGCGCTTCATGGAGGAGCTGGTGGCGCGTTCGTCGCTGGTGATCGCCCTTTACGGACGATCCGGCGTGTCGGCCTGCGGACACAGTGAGCACACGGAAATGGTCGGCGCGCTGGAAAGCGGCGATTGCGGGTTGGTGAGCCGGCTGATGCTGCACCATATCGACCACATCGAGGCAGATCTCGACCTGCGGGTCAGGGCCGGCCCGGCGCTCCGCGAAGCGCTGAATTTCTGAACGCTAGTTTTCGTCGTCCGTGGGAGCGGGCGCTGCCTGTCCGGCGGCCTTGCGGCGCAGCATCTTGGTCAGCTTCCAGACCGTCGGGTTGTTCTTGATGAAGGCTTTCGCCCGTGCGCCCTGCCGCAGCGCCGACGCCAGGGCGCGTCCCTTCAGCGTCAGGGGCGCCAGCACCTCGAAATGCTGGGTCTCGATATCGCACCAGAGCCGCTTGTAGGGCTCGTCGCCGACCGAGAAATCATAGACATCGAAGCCTGTTTGGCAGGCTTCCTCGATGATGTCGAAGAAAAGGAAATCGCCGGGGCTGGTGTGGCCGAGATCGTCCTCGGCGATGGCGCCGAATTCGCAGATCAGGCGTTTGCCCGAGCGGCTCGAGCCGGTGATTGCGCGCAGCTTGCCGGCCACTTCGAGCCCATGCAGCACAAAGGCCGGTTTCTCCTCGGCCAGCGCGCCGGCGAAGAGGGCACGGAAGAAAGCCCGCACCTCCGGCTCGCCGAAGACATTGGCGATGCCCATCTTGGCGAAGCGGAACTCCTTCATCTCGAAGAAAGCGTCGAGCAGCCGGTTCACGTCTTCGGGTGTCTGCGCCTCGATGCGGCGATGAACGCCGACCGCCTCGAATTTTCGTGTCTGCGAACGGTGCTTCTTGCGCTTGCGCTTGCCGCCCACACGCGACAGCAGCGCATCGAAACCACCGTCGAGATTGACGGCGAGCGACAGGTTTGGGCTCGGAAAGTTGGAGAACGCCACCAGCGGATTGGCAACACCATCGAGGTCGGGCAGAAGCCTTTCCAAGGCAACGAGATCGATGTCGGGACGCGCCTTGCCGATCGCCGTCACCAGCCTGCGGATCCCCCCAGCATCTGCCTTTGCCAGCCATGCCGGATCGGCGGCGGCGAAATTGCCGTTGGCATGGCGCCCGCCCATGAAGCGGGCGACGCGGAATGGACCAGTTCGCGTGATTTCCAGTGCCAGTGCAAAGACCGGCCTGTCCTCGATTGTCAGCGTGGCAATGACGGCATCGGGATTAGCCTGCGCCGTCCAGGCACGAACCCAGTCCGCGCTTTGCGCCGGCGCAAACAGCGCCGAACGGCAGAATTCGCCGTAAGAGGCGAGCGCGGCAGCATCTGCGATCGACACCGACAGACTGGTCTGGTCGGCAGCCGGCGTGCGCGCAGACGCCTTGCTTGCGGCGAGCCGATTGCCGTCAAATGACGCGGTGGCGTCAACCATACCTCAATCCTTAAGGCGTATTCGTCGCGATCAGGAGTTCGCGTCGGCGCGTTCCGTGCTTGGATCGAGCCTAGGCGCAAAAGGTGAATGAATGATCGACGGTGGTGAGGCAGTTCGGAAACTGGCGCTTAATATCGCCCGCTTTACCGGCCTTGCACCGCTGGCCAAGCCGTTTGTCGGCGGCATTGGCGCCATCCTCATGTTGCATCGGGTCACCGCCACGCCGGAGAAGCCGGACGGCGTTAACCGCCACCTCAACATCGCCCCGCGATTCCTCGACGCTCTCGTCGCCGACATGAAGTCGAGGGGCTATGCCTTCGTCACCCTCGACGAGGCGATCGAGCGCATCAAGGCCGGCGGCAAGGACGGCCAGTTCGCCACCATCACCGCCGACGACGCCTATCGCGACAACATGACCGAAGCGCTGCCAGTGCTCGAAAAGCACGACGCGCCGATCACCATCTATGTCGCGCCGGGTCTGATCGACGGCAGCGCCGATTTATGGTGGGACGTGGTCGAGGATATCGTCAACGCGCGGGAGCGTTTGACGCTGGCGACGCCGAAGGGGCCGGTGACCATAGACTGCTCGACCCACGGCAAGAAACTCCACGCCAATGCGCGTCTGCATGCCTATCTGACGCTCGAGGTGCGCGAGGAGGATCAGCGCGCCGTGCTGCGCGATCTGGCGCACTCGAACGGCATCGACCTCGATGGCTTGCGCCCAAGCACGCTGATGACCTGGGACGACATCCGCGCCGTGGCCGGGCACAGGCTGGTGACGATCGGCGCGCATACGGTCAACCACCGCAATCTGAAGCGGCTCGACGAAGGCGATGCGCGCCATGAGATCGTCGACGTCAGGCGCCAACTGCAGGCGCAGCTCGGCGAAGACCCCCGTCATCTCGCTTACCCCTATGGTTACGCCAGCGCTGTCGGCTGCCGCGAAGTGGGCTTTGCCCGCGACGCCGGCTACGCCTCGGCGGTGACCACTCGCCACGGCGTGCTGCACGCCGAGCACGCCGGCTTCCTGCACGCGCTGCCGCGCATTTCGATCAACGGCCGCTACCAGAGCGTCGCCCATATCCGCACCATGTTGTCGGGCTTAACGACGCCGCTGGCCAATGCCGGCAAAATGGTGGTCACCATCTAACCTGGGGCGGGCTCTTCAGCCTTTCGGCGGCGGCTCCAGGATCAGCCATTTGATGATGCCCATCGCAGGCAGCACCCAGAACAGGCCGCTGAACAGGAAGAACAGGAAGTGCACCAGCGGGCTGGATTGCGACAGCTGCGCGACCGCTATGATCGACGCGACCAGCGCATAGATGATGACCAGCGCCACCAGCAGGAAAGTTCCGATCAGCTTTTTCAGGCGGATGGGCATGAGCGTTCTCGTTGATCGCCTCCGCTTAGGCCCAACCGCGCGCCTGTGCAACCCGGGAGATGCGGCGCGACGGCGTGCCGCGCCGTCCGGTCTTGTCAGCCGGGTTGCGATGGTTCACCAATCCGCCACGTCAACCTGCCGGGACCAACCATGGCCGCCATATCAGCCGCCGCGCCTTACATTGACCGCGATCGCGACTTGAAAAATCGGGCGCTGGTGCGCGGCTGGCTGTATGTCGTGCTTCTGGTGCTGTTTGCGCTGGTGCTGGTCGGCGGCGCCACCAGGCTCACCAATTCCGGCCTGTCGATCACCGAGTGGAAGCCGATCCACGGTGTGATACCGCCGCTCAATGACGCGGAGTGGCAGGAGGAATTCCAGCTTTATCAAAAGATTCCGCAATATGCCGAGCTCAACAAGGGCATGAGCCTGGACGCCTTCAAATCGATCTTCTGGTGGGAATGGGCGCACCGCATCCTGGCGCGCAGTGTCGGCCTGGTCTTCGGCCTGCCGTTGCTGGTCTTGTGGGCGACGCGCCGCATCGAGCGCGGCCTTGGGCCAAAGCTGGTCGGTATTCTGCTGCTTGGTGGCCTGCAAGGCGCCATCGGCTGGTGGATGGTGGCCTCCGGCCTGGTCGACCGCGTCTCCGTCAGCCAGTACCGGCTGGCGACGCATTTGACGCTTGCCGCCCTGATCTTCACTGCCACCATGGTGGTCGCGCGCGGGCTGGCGCCGCATTCGGAGCCTGCCGCCGGCCGGTCGACGCAAAGACTGGCCGGTTTCATCGTGCTGCTGGCGCTGGTCCAGATCTATCTCGGCGGGCTGGTCGCAGGGCTCGACGCCGGCCTGAGCTACAACACCTGGCCGCTGATGGACGGCAAGATCATCCCCGGCGAGCTGCTGCTGCTCGAACCGGCCTGGCGCAATTTCTTCGAGAACCCGAAGACGGTGCAGTTCGTCCACCGGCTCGGCGCCTATACGGTCTTTGCCATCGCGCTCTGGCATATGATAGCGACGCGCCGGCGGCTGCCGGGCACGACACACGCACGCCGCGCAACGCTGCTGTTTCTGCTGGTGCTGGTGCAGGCCTCGATCGGCATCGGCACGCTGCTGATGCAGGTGCCGCTGCACATGGCGCTGACCCATCAGGCCTTCGCGCTGGTCCTGCTGGGATTTGCCGCCGCCCACTGGCGCGGCAACAAGGGCGCCTATCCACTGCCAACGCGGCCGCCCATGAACGCAGGTACATCGTCTACGGTGTCTTGGCCGTCGCAATAATCTATTTCGCGAACGAACTGCCTCGCTACGTCTAAAGCGCGAGGCTGCGCCGGTCAGAAGCTGAGCCGCACCTTTCGGATCACTCCCGCAACCGACAGCTCGCGGTTCTCGTCGACCGCATTCTCGTCCTCATGATGCCATGCGGCCGACAGGCAGCCATAGGCGATGGCATGGTCGAGAATGGCAGCCGGCGTCTGGCCGAGTGTCCTGGCGAAGATCTCAGCCATATGCGCGATGCGCTCGGGATCGAGGCAGAGGTCGTCGCGCCCCAGTGGGTTGTAGAACAGATTGGCGGCGTCGAAGCCGGGATCGCCGAGCACGCCCTTCGGGTCGATCGCCAGCCAGCCGCGCGCACCGTGCAAAATGTTGTCGTGATGCAGGTCGCCATGCAGCGGCTTGACCGCATGCGGGGCATCGAGCAGCCGGTCCGCGATTTCGGCGGCCTCGATATAGAGGCTGTGCTCTCCGGCGTCGCGATCGGCTCCGGCCTTTTTGAACAGGCTGGCAAACCGTGTCCGCAGCGGCTGCAGGTCCGGCGGGTCAGGGTGTCTTGTGGGCGAGAACAGTCTCCCCATCAACTCGGCCGCGATTGCGGTCGCGGGGTTGTCGCCTTCTTTGGCCAGAACGTCGGAAAGCAGGGTGTCGCCGGCATATTCGAGCAGCATGCGGTGGCCGTCCCGGCCAAGCAGCCGCACCGCGCCTTCGCCGCGCCGCCATGCGAGATAGTGCTCGCCGCGCAACTCGTCCTCGACATCGTCGAATGGTTTGAGCGCCTTGACGATGGCCGGCGAGCCGTCCTCACGCCGCACCTTCCAGATGCGGCTCGAAAACGTCTCCGCAATGAGCTCGGGCGCGCTGATCTTCCAGCGCTTTGGAAATGCAGGCGCGTCCATTCAGAGCGTGATGCCGAAAAGTGTTAAGCGGTTTTCGGGCAACATGCTCTCTCCAACTGAATTAAAGGCCGAGCATCAGATCCATGTTCTGAACGGCAGCACCCGAGGCGCCCTTTCCGAGATTGTCATAGACCGCAATCAGCAGCGCCTGCGCCCTGTCGTCATTGGCAAAGACATAGACCTTCATCCGATTGGTGCCGTTATAGACCTCGGGATTGATCTCGGGCAGGCGCTCCACGTGCTCGTAAGGAGCTACCTCGACCACGCCGCCCTTGATGGCGGCAAAATGGTCGGCGATTGCCGCGTGCAGTTCGGCGCCGGCCGGCACATGGTCAAGCCCGCCGAGCTGCAGCGGCACCACCGTGATCATGCCTTGGGCGAAATTGCCGACCGCCGGCTGCATGATCGGATCGTGCGACAGCTTCGCATAGGTGCGCAGCTCCGGCACATGCTTGTGCTGCAGGGTCAGCCCATAGACCTGGAATTCAGAGGCATCCTCGCCCTTGGCGACATAGTCCTCGATCATCGGCCGGCCGCCGCCCGAATAGCCCGAAATGCCATTGACGGTGATCGGGAAATCCGCCGGCAGCAGGCCGGCGGCGACCAGCGGCCGCAGTGTCGCGATCGGTCCTTGCGGCCAGCAGCCGGGATTGGCGACGCGTTTTGCATTGGCGATGATCTTGGCCTGGCCCTTTTCCATCTCGGCAAAGCCATATTCCCAGCCCTCGGCGACGCGATGCGCCGTGGAGGCGTCGATCACCTTGGTGGTGTCGTTGGCAATCAGCGATACGCTTTCCTTGGCAGCCGCATCCGGCAGGCACAGGATGGCGACATCGGCTGCATTGAGGAACTCGGCGCGCGCCGCCGTTTCCTTGCGGCGCTCGGCCGGGATCGAGATGATCTCGAGGTCGCCGCGCTCGGCCAGCAGCGCCCGGATCTGCAGGCCGGTGGTGCCGTGTTCGCCATCGATGAAGATTTTCGGTTTCATGTGCCCGTCAATTCCCTGCTAATTCAGGCCTATATGCCCTGGCCATGGTTTGCCGCGCCATGGTTGCCGCTGTTCAGCTCTTCCGCCCGCGCTTTTCGCTCGGCCACCAGGCCGAGATAGTGCATGGCCACCATCGAGCCGGCGATCGCGGTTATATCGGCGTGATCATAGGCCGGCGCAACCTCGACGACGTCGGCGCCGACAATATCGACCTGGCCGAGCTGGCGCAGCGTCGACAGGATTTTCGCCGAGGACGGTCCGCCGGCAACCGGCGTGCCGGTGCCGGGCGCAAAGGCCGGGTCGAGGCAGTCGATGTCGAAGGTGAGATAGGTCTTCCTGCCGCCGGTGCGGTCGACGATCGCATAGGCGATGTCGGAAGCCCGCATCTCCTCGATCTCGTGACCGTAAAGGATCTTGATGCCGAACGTATCGGGGGCATGCGTGCGGATGCCGATCTGGATCGAGCGGTCGGGGTCGATGATGCCTTCATTGACGGCGCGGCCGACGAACGAACCATGGTCGATGCGCTTGCCATCGTCAGGCCAGGTGTCCTGGTGCGCATCGAACTGCACCAGCGCCAGCGGCCCGTGGATGGCGGCATGTGCCTTGAGCAGCGGCCAGGTGACGAAATGGTCGCCGCCGAGCGACAACAGGAAGGCGCCCGATTTCAGGATTTTCGCCGCCTCGCGCTCGATCGTGCCTGGCGTCTTCTGGTGATTGCCCGAATCGAGCAGGCAATCGCCATAGTCGATGACGGCGAGATGCTCGAACAGGTCGCGCGAGAACGGATATTGCGGGTCGTTGTCGAGGATCGCCGAGGCGCGGCGGATCGCCTGCGGCCCAAAGCGCGCGCCCGGCCGGTTGGTGACGGCGGCATCGAACGGAATGCCCCACACGACGGCGTCCGCGCCCTTTGCATCCTTGGTGTATTTGCGCCGCATGAACGACAGCGCGCCGGCATAGGTCGGCTCGAAGGAAGGCCCCGTCTTGGAGCGGGCGGTGAAGGCGTTATCGATGGTCTGGTTCGCCATTACGGGTCCTTCTTTGTTCATCGGGCTGCCACAACTACAGAACCGGCACGCAAGATGCCAGTCACAGCTTGGCGAAGGACTTGTATCGCCAAGGTGCAAGGCCCGGCGGCATCCTCTCCGGCGGCCGCGGCGATGAACTGGCGGTGCGGGCCGGCATGCCGGCCGAGACCACGGTTTCTGGGCCGAACGCGGCGCCACCATCATCCAGACCGACGAACCGAAGGCTGCCATTGGCTGGCTGGGGGCCAACGGGTTTAGGGTGCCTTATGTGGATGAGGCGAAGCCGGCCGAGCCGCGAATACGGCGAGTATCAATTAGAAATCGTACGTCGGCGCCATCACCCCACCCGGCGCTGCGCGCCGACCTCCCCATCGAGGGGAGGTAGGGCGTTGGCGCTTTAGATTCCGACAGTCGTAGCGATTGCGAGGCATGCAAGGCTGCCGCGACCTCCTACCTCCCCTCGATGGGGAGGTCGCGCCGAAGGCGCGGGTGGGGTGACAGCGCCGCCCGCAAAATCTTCACGCCGCTTTCGCCACCCCATCCAATTCCCTTAGCACATCGGCCGACAGCTCCAGTTCCGCCGCCGCCAGGTTCTCTCTCAAATGCCCGATCGACGACGTCCCCGGGATCAGCAGGATGTTCGGCGAGCGGCGCAGCAGCCAGGCGAGCGCAACCTGCAAGGGTGTGGCGCCGAGCCGCGCGGCCACATCCGACAAGGTCGACGACTGCAGCGGGCTGAAACCGCCGAGCGGGAAGAACGGCGTGTAGGCGATACCGGCGCGCGCCAGTTCATCGATCAACCCGTCGTCGTCGCGATGCGCCAGATTGTACTGGTTCTGCACGCAGACGATCTCGGCGATCCCACGGCCTTCCTCGACCTGCGCTGGGGTGACGTTGCTCAGGCCGATATGGCGCACCAGACCCTTGCGCTGCAGTTCGGCAAGCGCGGTCAACTGCGGCTCGATCGAGCCCTCGGCCGGACCCATCACCCCGAACATGATGCGCAGATTGACGACATCCAGCACCTCAAGGCCGAGATTCCTGAGATTGTCGTACACGGCCTGCTCTAGTTCCTTGGCGGAATAGGCAGGCAGCCAGGAGCCGTCGCTGCCGCGCCGCGCCCCGATCTTGGTGACGATGACGAGGTCTTGCGGATAGGGCGCCAGCGCTTCGCGGATCAGCTGGTTGGTTACATGCGGGCCATAGTAGTCGCTGGTGTCGATGTGGTTGACCCCGGAGGCCACCGCTTCGCGCAGCACTGCAATGGCCGCGTCATGATCCTTCGGCGGACCGAAAACGTGCGGGCCGGCAAGTTGCATGGCGCCGTAGCCGAGCCGTTTCACGGTGTGGCTGCCGAGGGTGAATGTGCCGGATTTTTGGATGGTGGACATGGTCGGTCTCCTTTGAGGAGGCGAAGATAGACGCTGCTCAACCTCGGGATAATAAGGTACAATCCGTACAGCTTGTGCGGAATGGCGAACAATGATGGACCTTGGCGATCTGAACGCTTTCGTGACGGTGGCGCGTGCCGGCGGTTTTCGGGAAGGGGCTCGCGCCAGCGGCGGCAGCGCGTCGGGCCTGAGCGAAGCGGTGCGCCGCCTGGAGACGCAGCTCGGCGTCAGGCTGTTCAACCGCACCACACGCAGCGTCGTTCCAACCGACGCAGGCCTCAGCCTCTTGGGAAGGCTTGGCCCGGCGCTGTCGGAGGTGGAGGCGGCCCTCGACGTGGTCAATGGCTTTCGCGACAGGCCGGCCGGTTCGCTGCGCCTCAACGTCCCGGTCAGCGCCGCGCGGCTGATATTGCCCGACATCGTTCCGGGCTTCCTCGCCGCCTATCCCGGCATTCGGCTGGAGGTCATCGCCGATGAGAACTTCGTCGACGTGTTGGCGGCCGGCTGCGACGCCGGCATCCGCTATGACGAGCGACTGGAGCAGGACATGATCGCGGTGCCGATCGGACCGCGCGTCCAGCGCTTCGCCACTGGCGCCAGCCCCGCCTATCTCGATCGCCATGGGCGGCCGCAGCACCCGAGCGATCTGCTTGGCCATGCTTGTCTGCGCGGCCGTTTTGCCAGCGGTGCGATGCTGCCGTGGGAATTCGAGCGCGACGGCGAGGTGGTGCGGGTCGACACGACGGGGCCGTTGATCGTGCGGATCGGCGGGGCGAGCGATCTTGCCGTCCATGCGGCCATTGCCGGCAGCGGCATCGTCGTTCTCTTCGAGGGCTGGCTTCGCCCTCACTTCGAAAGCGGCGCCCTGGAGCCCGTGCTCGAACCTTGGTGGCAGAGTTTTCCCGGACCATTTCTGTACTATCCCGGACGGCGTCTGGTTCCAGCGCCGCTACGGGCGTTTATCGATTACATCAAGGCCGGCAAGTTCTGAGACTTGAACCGAGGCCGGCGCCATCACCCCACCCGGCGCTTCGCCCCGACCTCCCCATCGAGGGGAGGTAGGGTGCCGCGTTTTTATGGTCGAACTGGTTTGTAGCCGCTGGACCATCGTGGATTGTCCGGGCGGCAAAACTGCCGCGACCTCCTACCTCCCCTCGATGGGGAGGTCGGCGCGAAGCGCCGGGTGGGGTGACTGCCGAGACCCAAAAGAAAAGGCCGCCCGGAGGCGGCCTTTCGATGTCTGGAACGTCGCAGCGCTTAGCGCTTCGAGAACTGGAAGGAACGACGGGCCTTCGCCTTGCCGTACTTCTTGCGCTCGACGACGCGGCTGTCGCGGGTCAGGAAGCCGCCCTTCTTGAGCACGGCGCGCAGTGCCGGCTCATAGTAGGTCAGCGCCTTGGAGATGCCGTGACGAACGGCACCGGCCTGGCCGGACAGGCCGCCGCCGATGACGGTGGCGACGATGTCGTACTGGCCGGCGCGGTTGGAAGCGATGATCGGCTGGTTGAGGATCATCTGCAGGACCGGACGCGCGAAATAGGTCGCGAATTCCTTGTCGTTGACGACGATCTTGCCCGAACCCGGCTTCACCCAGACGCGGGCGATGGCGTTCTTGCGCTTGCCGGTGGCATAGGCGCGGCCCGACTTGTCGAGCTTCTGGACATGGACGGGTGCTGCCGGCTGGGTGTTGGTGTTGCCGGTGGCGGCGCCCAATTCTGCGAGCGAGGAAAGCTCAGCCATCTTATGCAACCTTCTTGTTCTTGGCGTTCAGCGCGCCGACGTCGAGGGTGACGGGCTGCTGGGCGACATGCGGATGTTCCGTGCCTGCATAGACGCGGAGGTTCTTCATCTGACGACGGCCGAGCGGCCCGCGCGGGATCATGCGTTCGACGGCCTTCTCGACGACACGCTCGGGGAAACGGCCCTCGAGCAGCTGGCGCGCGGTGCGCTCCTTGATGCCGCCGGGGTGACCGGTGTGCCAGTAATAGACCTTGTCGGTGAACTTCTTGCCGGTGAACACCACCTTGTCGGCATTGATGACGATGACGTTATCGCCGTCGTCGACATGCGGGGTGAAGGTGGGCTTGTGCTTGCCGCGAAGATGATTGGCGATGACAGTGGCGAGACGGCCGACGACGAGACCCTCGGCGTCGATCAGCACCCACTTCTTCACCACATCCGCAGGCTTCTGCGAAAAGGTTGCCATGGATTTCTGCTTTCGATTTTGACCTTCCGAAGAAGGCGTTTCTTGTTGCTTGGATTGGCGACAAGGCACTTGCCCGCCGCCAATAACAAAACGGCGGCCTTTGCGGGCCGCTGCTTCGTGACGGCTTATAGGCGAGGGGAGTGGGCACGTCAAGGCGCAGGAAACGCACGTCTGCTCGCAATGTGTAATAAAAACAAAGGTTTGACCAAAAGGTATTATTTTACCACATCGGCGGCGCGCTTCGGCGGGATCGAATAGGTGCCGGTCGCATGCGCTACCGTGTGTTCCCTCGGTCCGCCGACGATGTCGATATCGAACACCATCAGGCTCTTGCCCAGCTTCAGGATGCGGCAATGGCCGTCGATCGGGCCGGCCTCGGCTTTGCGGACGAAATTGATGTTGAGGTTGACGGTAACCGAAAGCGCATCCGGCCCGGCATGGCTGAGCACGCAGACATAGCCGCCAATGTCGGCCAGCGTGAACAGCGAGGGCCCGGACACCGTGCCGCCGGGACGCAAATGCCGTTCGCTGGCGTTGAGCCGCACCGTGCAGCCGCCCGGAAACACATCGAGCGCCTCATACGACGTGAACTCGTCGTTGAGCTGCGGGTAGACGCTGGCCATCAGCGCATTGACTTCAGCCGCCGTCAGCACCGGCTTGAGATTGTCCTGGGCGGGCATGTCGGTCTCTCGTTCTATGCCGGGCCTGTATGAACGCAATGATGCGCTTCTGGCAACACCTCTGGCGCAAGCGATGGGTGTTGATGAAACTCGATCCGATATTAAATAGTCTGGCGGCGCCCGGCGGAATCGCGGAGACCCTTGTCATGGCCGAAATCCTTTCGATCAAACCTGTTGCCATAGACGGGCCGGTCATCGCCGGGCTGGACAAGGGCGTGCTGCGCCTGACGCTCGCCAATCCGCCCGCCAATGCCTTGTCGCTTTCCGTCATGGCGGCATTGAGCGCCGAGCTCGACCGTGCCAAGGCCAACAAATCGGTCCGCGTCATCGTCTTGGCGGCCGCCGGGAAAGTCTTCTGCGCCGGTCACGATCTCAAGGAAATGACCGCGCGCCGCGCCGACGCCGACAGGGGCAAGGGGTTTTTCGAGCAGACATTTTCGGCTTGCGCGGCGTTGATGCAGCAGATCGTGCGCCATCCGCTCCCGATCATCGCCGAAGTCGATGGCCTAGCCACCGCTGCGGGGCTGCAACTGGTTTGCAGTTGCGACCTCGCCATTGCCTCGCATGAAGCGACCTTCTGCACGCCGGGCGTCAATATCGGCCTGTTTTGTTCGACGCCGATGGTGGCGCTGTCACGCAACGTGTCTCACAAGCACGCCATGGAAATGCTGCTCACCGGCGAGACCATCGATGCCGCAACCGCCAAGGAATTCGGCCTGGTCAACCGCGTCGTGCCGCGCGAATACCTGAATCAGATCGTCACCAAATACGCGCAAACCATTGCCTCCAAATCATCTCTGGTGGTCAAGACCGGCAAGGAAGCCTTTTACGCGCAGGCCGAGATGGGGTTGGCGGACGCGTATGCCTATACCGGCCGCGTCATGGTCGAGAACATGCTGGCCCGCGACGCCGAGGAAGGCATCGGCGCCTTCATCGGCAAGCGCAAACCGGAATGGACGGACGAATAGGTTTTCGATCCATGGAACCGCGCATCTCCATCATCACCATCGCCACCGACGATCTCGAGCGCGCCGTGCGCTTTTACGAAGGCATGGGCTTGAAGCGCCATGCCGGCATCACCGATGGCGTCGCCTTCTTCCAGATGGGCGGCGCCATTCTCGGCCTGTTCCCGAGGCCAAGCGCCGAGGAGGATTCAGGCATTGCCTTCGCCGCAGCACCGTCGGCGGTCTACCTCGCCTACAACACCCGCTCCGATGCCGAAGTCGACGACGTGCTGGCGGCCGCCGAGAAGGCCGGCGGCAGGATCGTCAAGCCGGCAGGCCGCGCCTTCTGGGGCGGCTGGTATGGATATTTCGCCGATGCCGACGGCCATGTCTGGGAAGTCGCACACAATCCGGCCTTCCCGATCGCGGATGACGGCACCATCTCGCTGCCGGACTGAGCGTCCGCATGGGCTATCGCAAGCAACTGACCCGGCTTAAGGCGCCTTATCTCAAACGCATCCTGATTGACCCCGAGCGCGTGGAAGATTGGGAAAAATATCCATGGAACCTGCCGCTGTTTCGCGGCCGTGAATTCGAGCTCGAATTCACCACGCCAATCACCATCATTGTCGGTGAAAACGGCACCGGCAAATCGACACTGCTGGAAGCCATCGGCGCGCTGGCCGGTTACGACGAGGCCGGCGGCGGCAAGGGCTATCGTCCGGTCGATCATTCCATCGCCATCGACAAGAGCGGTGCGGCACTGGCGAATACATTCCGCGGCCACTGGCTGCCAAAAGTCACCGCCGGCTGGTTCTTTCGTGCCGAATCTTTTTACTCGGTCGCGCGCTATCTCGACCAGGCGGCACTCGAAGACCCGTTCGGACCGCCGCCACCGGACTTTCTATCGTGGTCGCATGGCGAAGGGTTCATTCGCTTTTTCGAGGAGCGCTGCCGCCGGCAAGGCATCTACATCCTCGACGAGCCCGAAAGCGCGCTGTCGCCGTCGCGGCAGATCGAATTGTTGAAGATGCTGCGGCGCATGGACCAGTCAGGCACGGCGCAAGTGATCATGGCGACGCATTCGCCGCTGCTGATGGCTTGTCCCGGCGCGCGGCTCTTCCGAATCAGCCGTTTCGGCCTCGACCCCACAGATTTCACCGATACCGATCATTTTCGCATGATGCGCGACTTCTGCACCGACCCGCAGTCCTTTATGGAGGAAGCACTGAGGGAGACCGACGAGTGAATCACGATAGCTACGACAATGCCTATATCGGCGGCATCCTCAATTCTGTGAAGACGATCGCCATGGTCGGCGCGTCGGCCAACGATGTCAGGCCGAGCTTTTTCGTGCTGAAATATCTGCTGGCCAAGGGCTTTTCGGTGTTTCCGATCAATCCTGGGCAGGCCGGCAAGGAAATCCTCGGCCGCATGACCTATGCCAGCCTTGCCGAACTGCCGGAGCCGGTCGACATGGTCGACATCTTTCGCGCCTCTGCATCGGTGCCCGGCATTGTCGATGAGGTGCTGAAGCTCGACCCCTTGCCGAAGGTGATCTGGATGCAGCTTGGCGTGCGCGACGACGAGGCGGCCGCGCGCGCCGAGGCGGCCGGTATCAAGGTGGTGATGAACCGCTGCCCGAAGATCGAATATGGCAAGCTGTCGGGCGAGATCGGCTGGACCGGCGTCAACTCCGGTGTGCTTTCGTCGAAGAAGCCGCTGATGCGGTCGGGATTCCAGAGTTTCGGTGTGCGCCAGAAGTAAGGCAGTGAATGGTGAATGGTGAATAGAAGGATTTTCCTGGAAGCCGGGTAAAGCCGCATATGAGCGGCTTGCAATCAAGGTGGGACTGGCCGACTTTGCGACCACCATTTATCGCTCACCATTCATCATTTCACCATTCACACGTTTACCGCTCAGGGAGGTTTTCGATGACCCGCACGCCCGGTTTCAACACGCTCGCCGTCCATGCCGGCGCCAAGCCCGACCCGGCAACGGGCGCACGCGCCACGCCGATCTACCAGACGACCTCCTTTGTGTTCGACGATGCCGACCATGCCGCCTCGCTGTTCGGGCTGAAGGCCTTCGGCAACATCTACACCCGCATCATGAACCCGACCCAGGCGGTGCTGGAAGAGCGGATCGCGGCGCTCGAAGGCGGCACGGCTGCACTTGCCGTTGCTTCCGGCCATGCCGCACAGGTGATCGTGTTCCACAATCTCATGCGGCCTGGCGATAATTTCGTCGCCGCCACAAGGCTTTACGGTGGTTCGATCAATCAGTTCGGCCATGCCTTCAAGAATTTCGGCTGGGAGGTGCGTTGGGCCGACACCAACGACATCTCCACTTTCGAAAGCCAGATCGATGGCAAGACCAAGGCGATCTTCATCGAGAGCCTGGCCAATCCCGGCGGCACCTTCGTCGACATCGAGAAGATCGGCGACATCGCCCGCAAGCACGGCTTGCCGCTCATCGTCGACAACACGCTGGCCTCGCCCTATCTGGTGCGGCCGATCGAGCATGGCGCCGACATCGTCGTCCATTCGCTGACCAAGTTCATCGGCGGCCACGGCAATTCGATCGGCGGCGCCATCGTCGATGGCGGCACGTTCGACTGGTCGAAATCCGGCAAATATCCGATGCTGTCGGAGCCGCGCCCCGAATATGGCGGCCTTGTCCTGCACGAAACCTTCGGCAATTTCGCCTTCGCCATCGCCGCGCGCGTGCTTGGCCTGCGTGACATCGGCCCGGCCATTTCGCCGTTCAATGCCTTCCTGATCCTGACCGGGCTGGAGACCTTGCCGCTCAGGATGCAACGCCATTGCGACAATGCGATCACCGTAGCCGGCTGGCTGTCCAACCACCCCAAGGTCGCCTGGGTCAACTATCCCGGCCTGCCCAGCGACAAGAACAACGCGCTGCAGAAGAAATACTCGCCGCAAGGCGCCGGTGCTGTCTTCACCTTCGGCCTGAAGGGCGGCTACGAGGCCGGCATCAAGTTCGTCGAGGCGCTCGAACTGTTCTCGCACCTCGCCAATGTCGGCGACACCAAGTCGCTGGTCATCCATCCGGCATCGACCACGCATCGCCAGCTTTCCGACGAGCAGAAGGTCAAGGCGGGTGCGGGACCGGACACGGTCCGGCTTTCCGTCGGCATCGAGGATGTCAACGACATCGTCGCCGACCTGGAACAGGCTTTGGCCAAGGTTTGATTTTTTTAGTGAGTAGTGAGTAGTGAGTAGTGAGTAGTGAGTAGTAGTCGGTATTCACTAGTTAGCAGTGATTAGTGATCAGCCACCCGCTCAAGGGAGCGCTTTCCGCTCACTACTCACTACTCACTACTCACTAGTCACTACTCACTGCACTACTCACTACTCACTAATCTGTTGGAGGCAAACCCTGTCCGCGCATTACCTGGCCATATTGACCGACAGCGTCGACGCCGAACATGGCGCCCCGGCGCCGGATCGTCTGATTGCGGGCGATCCGAAGTTCCGCACCTGGAATGTCGAGGAGCGCGATGGCCGCCTCTATGCCGGCATCTGGGAAGCGACGCCGGGCAAATGGCGCATCGAATATGACGAATGGGAGTTCTGCCACATCCTGTCCGGCGTCTCGGTGGTTGCCGAGGATGGCGGCGAGGCGCGCACGGTGCGCGCCGGCGACAGCTTCGTGCTCAGGCCAGGCTTCAGGGGCAGCTGGGAAGTGCTTGAAACGACCCGCAAGGAGTATGTGATCAAGCTCTGACCGCTCGGTCGCGCTTGGACTTCACAAAAGCCGATCGATGTCAGTGTCGGAAAAGCCGTATCCGCTCATCATCTCCCTGTGCCAGGGACTTCCAAGCAAATCACTGAGACATAAATCGACGCGCTGGAGTAGGGTGGCACTGCCTTTGGCGAGAGCGAAAGCGCCGGGCGCTGGCTGTTTTTCGACTGCCGGGACGTCGACGACGTCGAGAGGCGCGTTGGGTCGCCGGCTCAGATAGCCGCGATGCGCGAGCGCTGCACTCGCATAGGCATGCACCACGCCGGCCGCGACGGCGTTAGCTGCTTCGGCCTGAGTGGCAAATATCCTTAGCCGTTCGGGCTGAATAGCGTTTTGCAGGGCCGTCCGGTGCTGGATCTGGCCCGATATGACGCCGATCAGCGCCGTCCGATCATTGGCGACGGACCGATAGCCATCGAAGGCGCGGGGATTGTCTTTCGCGACCAGCAATCCATCCGCCAGCATCCAGATCGGCCTTGTGAAGTCGACCAGCTTCCGGCGGTCGTCGGAAATGAACAGGCCGGTGGTTATGTCCCACCGATCTTCGGCAAACCCAGGCAGCAGCTCGGCAAACTCGGTCTCGATGGGCAAAAGTTCCAGCCCGAGCGTCAGGCAGACCCTCTTGGCCAGTTGGGCATCGCTGCCGCCCAGACGTCCCGATCCGTCGATAAAGCAGAAGGGGTGGTTCCTGTAGAAAGGCGAATCTCATTTTCTCGGGCATGCGTCGGCTCCGCCGTCCTCACAAGCTCACAGTGAGCTTTTCCAGCCCATGGAAATGATAGGTGTCGCGGAAGCGCGGCTGCTCCGCAAGATGGAGTTGCGGCTGCCGCTCGAACAGGGTTTTCAGCGACACCTGCAACTCCAGCCGCGCCAGCGGCGCACCGATGCAGAAATGGATACCGGCGCCGAACGAGACATTCTTCTGGTCTAGTCGGCCGGGCCGGAAGGCGCCAGGTTCGGCAAAGGCAAGCGGATCATGATTGGCCATGCCGAGCAGCAGGCCGATCGTCTCGCCCGGTTGTACGACAACCCCCGATGTCACCTCGACCTCCTGATAGGCGTAGCGGGTGAACATGTGCAGCGGCGCGTCGAAGCGCAGGCACTCCTCGACCGTTGCAGCGGTTGCTTCCGGCGAGGTGAAGAAACGGCCGGGGTCGCCGCCTTGCGCCAGCAACGTGCGCACGGCGTTGCCGGTTTGATGGACGGTCGCCTCGTGGCCGGCATTGAGCAACAGGATGGCGGACGAGACCAACTCGTTTTCCGACAGCTTCTGGCCATCCTCTTGCGCCACGATCAGCAGCGATAGCAGGTCGTCGCCAGGCTTCTTGCGCCGCTCGGCGACATAGCCGCGCAAAAAGTCGGAAAAATCGCGCGCGGCGCGATTGGCCGCTTGCTCGGTCTCGCGCGTCCGGCCATGCATGTACATGGCCACCATCCGGTGCGACCAGTCGAGCAGTTGCGGCCCCATTTCGACCGGCACACCGAGCATTTCGGCAATGATGGTGATCGGCAAAGGTGCGGCGAAGCTGGGCAATAGATCGACGTGGCGCGGTTCGAAACGGTCGATCAGCTCATTGGCCAGCGCCTCCACGCGCGGCCGCAGCCGCTCGACCTGGCGCGAGACGAAGGCGCGGTTGACCAGGGTTCTGAGCCTGGTGTGCACCGGCGGCTCCAGCTCCAGCATCGAATTGCTCTCGATGCCGTCGAAAGCGGCCAAATGCGAGCGATCCTCGCCGATGCCGCGGCTGTCGGGAATGCCGGCCGGGTTCTGGCGGCCGAAGCGGCGGTCGCGCAACAGCCGGTTGACGTCGTCGAAGCCGCCAAAGCACCAGGAGCCGAATTCCTCCCAGAAGAAGGCATTCGATGCGCCATGCAGGACGGCATAGGCGTCGTAAGGGTTCTGGAAAAACGCCGGTTCGTGCGGGTCGAGCCGCAGGCGGCGCGTGGCTGGATCAAAGGCGAGGTAGGGCGGCATGGATGTGGTCATGCCAGACCATTACCGCGGCTTGCCGGCTTGGTGCCAGACCGGATGTTGGCACCCGACGGCCCTATGGATTGAGCCAACCGAGGCGGACCTCGGCGAAGTACCGAAGTCTAATCCTCGCAATGCCTGGCAATATGCACGCGGCGCCAGCTGGTCGAGCCTTCCTGCACCACCACCCGGCGCGCCATCCTCTGGTATGACGGCGCTATCTGGGTGACGTGCCGCCGCTCGGGCCGCACCAGCACTTCATGGGCGACGCTCTCATATTCGGCCGGCAGCACAACCCGGCGGGTGCGCTCCGGTTCAACCACCACCGTTTCGGCCACACGCGCGTAGCGGGCCTTGCGCCACACCTTGCACAGCACCTTGCGGCCGTGGATGACGCGCCATTCCCAGGCATAGCCGCCATCGTCGACCTGGACCGTGCGGTAAACGGTGCGGGTTCTCGCCGGTACGATGTCATAGGTGACTCGGGGCGGCGCGATCTGCTCGACGCGCTCCATGGTGCCATAGATCGGCGGATCATAGTCGACCAACTGCCCGCCGGGTCTGACCATGACGTCTTCATAGACGGTGTCATAGAGCGCCGGCCTGTGCACCGGCTCATAGCATTCGGCGGCCCGGCCGTCGGCAACCGCATCGGACACCATGCCGAGACCGGCAAGGCCGGAAATGGCGAGGCAAACAGTTTTCCTGATCATGGCACTCCCCCTGTTTGAACGCGAGAAGGTGAGGTTCAACGTTGAACTGTAGGGGATGGTTCTCCGGGGGAAAGCGGTTTCGCCGCGTTTCGTTAAGCGACGCGGTTAAGGAATTGCTACACCGCAAAAACGCCGCTGGCCGCGTTCGGACTTTCCCTTGCGCGGAAACCTTGATTCGACTTAACCAGATGGCTAGGAGGAGGCGGCCTTGCGCTAGGGTGAGCCGGCATCCTATTTACATTCTAACCGTCAAGAACCGATTCTGCCCGATGTTCCGGCGCCGGAATCCCCATCTCCAAAAAGGGTAGTCCATGAAGAACCCCGTCGAAACCTACATGAACCTCGTTCCGATGGTGGTCGAGCAGACCAATCGCGGCGAGCGGGCCTACGACATTTTCTCGCGCCTGCTGAAAGAGCGCATCATTTTCATCACCGGCCCGGTCGAAGACGGTATGGCGACGCTGGTTTGTGCACAGCTTTTGTTCCTCGAGGCCGAGAACCCGAAGAAAGAGATCAATCTCTACATCAACTCGCCGGGCGGCGTGGTGACCTCGGGCATGGCGATCTACGACACCATGCAGTTCATCAAGCCGGCAGTGTCGACGCTGTGCATCGGCCAGGCGGCGTCGATGGGCTCGCTGCTTCTGACCGCCGGCCACAAGGACATGCGTTTTGCCACGCCGAACGCCCGTATCATGGTTCACCAGCCTTCCGGCGGTTTCCAGGGCCAGGCCTCCGACATCGAGCGGCACGCGCAGGACATCATCAAGCTGAAGCGCCGCCTCAACGAGGTCTACGTCAAACACACCGGTAAGAGCTACGAAGACATTGAAAAGACGCTTGACCGCGACCATTTCATGACAGCCGACGAAGCCAAGGATTTCGGCCTCATCGACAAGGTCATTTCGTCGCGCGAGCCGGTCGAAGGCGCTGCGGCATAAGCGCTGCATGGCAGTTGCGTGGGTGGATAACGCGCTTTTGCTGGGATTTGCGGCATTTCGGCCACAATTGGCTGTTCCCTCGGTGGATGGGATTGCCTACGTTAAGGCTATGTTGATTTTCGACGGCTTAGCTTTGTGCAGGGTTGGCGCGAATCATTGCGACGTTTTCTGATTTGTGTTTCGTACGGAATGCGTTGCGGGAGCCGGGACACTGGCGGCGGCGAATTCCCGCGATAGATAGAATATGCGCCCTTTCAGCCAGACCATCGGCGGGCGGCCATGAAAGGACAGGAAAATGAGCAAAGTCGGCAACAACAGCGGTGATTCGAAGAACACGCTTTATTGCTCGTTTTGCGGCAAAAGCCAGCACGAGGTGCGCAAGCTGATCGCCGGCCCAACGGTGTTCATCTGCGACGAGTGCGTAGAGCTGTGCATGGACATCATCCGCGAGGAGAACAAGACCTCGATGGTGAAGTCGCGCGAGGGCGTGCCGACCCCGCAGGAGATCCTGAAGGTTCTCGACGACTATGTCATCGGCCAGCCCTACGCCAAGCGCGTGCTGTCGGTGGCTGTCCACAACCACTACAAGCGCCTGGCGCATGCCGGCAAGAACAACGACGTCGAATTGGCGAAGTCCAACATCCTGCTGATCGGCCCGACCGGCTGCGGCAAGACGCTGCTTGCCCAGACGCTGGCCCGCATCATCGACGTGCCCTTCACCATGGCCGACGCGACGACGCTGACCGAAGCCGGTTACGTCGGCGAGGACGTCGAAAACATCATCCTGAAGCTGCTGCAGTCGGCCGACTACAATGTCGAGCGCGCCCAGCGCGGCATCGTCTACATCGATGAAATCGACAAGATTTCGCGCAAGTCCGACAACCCATCGATCACCCGCGACGTGTCGGGCGAGGGTGTGCAGCAGGCGCTTCTGAAGATCATGGAAGGCACCGTTGCCTCCGTGCCGCCGCAGGGCGGCCGCAAGCATCCGCAGCAGGAGTTCCTGCAGGTCGACACCGCCAACATCCTGTTCATCTGCGGCGGCGCCTTCGCCGGGCTGGACAAGATCATCTCGGATCGCGGCAGGAAGACTTCCATCGGCTTCGGCGCCATCGTCGCTTCGCCCGAGGATCGCCGCACCGGTGACGTGTTCCGCCTGGTCGAGCCCGAGGATCTCTTGAGGTTCGGCCTCATCCCCGAGTTTGTCGGCCGTCTGCCGGTCCTGGCGACGCTGGAAGACCTCGACGAGCCGGCGCTGATCCAGATCCTGACCGAGCCGAAAAACGCGCTGGTCAAGCAGTATCAGCGGCTGTTCGAGATGGAGAGTGTCGACCTGACCTTCCATGAGAATGCGCTGTCGGCGATCGCCAAGCGCGCCATCGAGCGCAAGACCGGCGCCCGTGGCCTCCGCTCGATCATGGAAGCGATCCTGCTCGACACCATGTTCGAACTGCCCGCCCTGGAAGGCGTGCGCGAAGTGGTGATTTCGGAAGAAGTGGTGACCGGCAGCGCCCGGCCGCTCTACATCTATTCCGAGCAGAAGGAAAAGAAGGGCAACGTCAGCGCCTGATCTGGCATCTGGCCTAACCTTTTTATGGAACGGCGCCCGCGGGGCGCCGTTTTGCTGTGGTGAGGTACCGATCCTTGTGACGGAGTCGATGAACGAACGTGTCGACCCTTGATCTTTGCCCCTCGTGCATCCAACTAACATCGGAAGGCCGTGGTGCCGAATTCTGTGCTGTAAAACTCCCGTCACAAACGGTGGTAGGCGGAACGATCCCCGGTCGTTAATATGAGATTCGCGGTTGGCTCGATTAGCGGCCGCGACATGAAAGGTTGGACAATGGCCAAAATATCCAAGGCTCCCAGCGACGGCGTCTTCGCAGTCCTCCCACTGCGCGACATCGTGGTGTTCCCGCACATGATCGTTCCGCTCTTTGTCGGGCGTGAAAAGTCGATCAAGGCGCTGGAAGAGGTTATGGGTCAGGAAAAGCAGATCCTGCTTGCCACCCAGATGAATGCCGCCGATGACGATCCCGAGCCCGATGCGATCTTCGACATCGGCACGCTCGCCAATGTGCTGCAATTGCTGAAGCTGCCCGACGGCACCGTCAAGGTGCTGGTCGAAGGCGCTTCGCGTGCCAAGATCGTCTCGTTCACCGACCGTCCGGACTTCCACGAAGCTACCGCCACGGCGCTGGTCGAGCCGGAGGAGGAAGAGGTCGAGGTCGAGGCGCTCGCCCGTTCGGTCGTCACCGACTTCGAAAACTACGTCAAGCTGAACAAGAAGATCTCGCCTGAAGTGGTGGGCGCCGCCAGCCAGATCGACGACTATTCCAAGCTCGCCGATACGGTTGCCTCGCACCTCGCCATCAAGATCCCCGAGAAGCAGGAGATGCTGGCCACGCTGTCCGTCAAGGAACGGCTGGAAAAGGCGATGGGCTTCATGGAAGCCGAAATCTCCGTCCTGCAGGTGGAGAAGCGCATCCGCTCGCGCGTCAAGCGCCAGATGGAGAAGACGCAGCGCGAATATTACCTCAACGAGCAGATGAAGGCGATCCAGAAGGAGCTCGGCGAAGGCGAGGACGGCCGCGACGAGGCCGCCGAGATCGAGGCGCGCATCAAGAAGACCAAGCTCTCCAAGGAGGCCCGCGAAAAGGCGGAAGCCGAGTTGAAGAAGCTGCGGACGATGTCGCCGATGTCGGCGGAATCGACCGTGGTGCGCAATTATCTCGACTGGATCCTGTCGATCCCGTGGGGCAAGAACTCCAAGGTCAAGCAGGACCTGGCGTTTGCGCAGAACGTGCTCGACACCGATCATTTCGGCCTCGACAAGGTCAAGGACCGCATCGTCGAGTATCTCGCCGTGCAAAGCCGCCAGAAGAAGCTGAAGGGGCCAATCCTGTGCCTCGTCGGCCCTCCCGGCGTCGGCAAGACCTCGCTCGGCAAATCGATCGCCAAGGCGACCGGCCGCGAATTCATCCGCATGGCGCTTGGCGGCGTGCGTGACGAGGCCGAGATCCGTGGTCACCGCCGCACCTATATCGGTTCGATGCCCGGCAAGGTCATCCAGTCGATGAAGAAGGCCAAGAAGTCCAACCCGCTCTTCCTGCTCGACGAGATCGACAAGATGGGCCAGGACTTCCGCGGCGATCCGTCATCGGCCTTGCTCGAGGTGCTCGATCCCGAGCAGAACTCGACGTTCATGGACCATTACCTCGAGGTCGAATACGATCTGTCGAGCGTGATGTTCGTGACGACGGCGAACACGCTGAACATCCCTGCGCCCCTGATGGACCGCATGGAGATCATCCGTATCGCCGGCTACACCGAGGACGAGAAGATCGAGATCGCCAAGCGTCACCTGATGCCCAAGGTGATCCGCGACCATGCCCTGCAGCCGAAGGAATTCTCCGTCGGCGAGGACGCGATCCGCGGCATCATCCAGACCTACACCCGTGAAGCGGGCGTCAGAAGCCTGGAGCGCGAGCTGATGAAACTCGGGCGCAAGGCGGTGACCGAGATCCTGAAGACGAAGAAGAAGACGGTGAGCATCACGGCGGCGAACCTCGCCGATTACCTCGGTGTTCCGCGCTTCCGCTTCGGCCAGGTCGAGGCTGACGATCAGGTCGGTGTCGTCACCGGTCTTGCCTGGACGGAAGTCGGCGGCGAGCTGCTGACGGTCGAAGGCGTCATGATGCCCGGCAAGGGCCGCATGACGGTGACCGGCAATCTGCGCGACGTGATGAAGGAATCGATCTCGGCGGCGGCCTCTTATGTCCGCTCGCGGGCCATCGATTTCGGCATCGAGCCGCCGCTGTTCGACAAGCGTGACATCCACGTCCACTTGCCCGAAGGCGCCACGCCGAAGGACGGTCCGTCTGCAGGTGCTGCCATGGCGACAGCCATCGTGTCTGTCATGACTGGTATTCCGGTCCGGGCCGATGTGGCGATGACTGGCGAGATAACGCTTCGCGGCCGCATCTTGCCGATCGGCGGCCTCAAGGAGAAGCTGCTCGCCGCATTGCGCGGCGGCATCAAGAAGGTGCTGATCCCGGAAGACAACGCCAAGGATCTGGCGGAGATACCGGACAATGTGAAGAACGGTATGGAGATCATTCCGGTCTCACGTGTCGGCGAGGTTCTGAGGCACGCGCTGGTGCGCATGCCGGAGCCGATCGAGTGGGTCGAGCCGGTCAATCCGCCGGCTTCCACCGATACCGTTGACGATGCTGGAAAGTCGCTTGCACATTAGAAACTACTAAAGTTGCAGTGCACAAAGAGAGAGCCGGGCCTTGAGCCCGGCTTTTTCATGTGAAAAACCCACCTTTTCCGGGCTTTTTTCAACTTATTTCCGGCTTTTTGACTTGGGTTTGCGAGCGCTTCTTTCTAAAGTCCCTCTCCTGCCGGATGAGTCGAAAGTTCCGGTTTTCTCATGGAAGGGAATTTTTATGAACAAGAACGAACTGGTTTCCGCTGTCGCTGAATCCGCGAGCATTTCGAAGGGTGACGCACAGTCGGCGGTTGAGGCGGTGTTCTCCGTCATCACTGGCGAACTGAAGAAGGGCGGCGATGTACGGCTCGTCGGCTTCGGAAATTTCACCGTCTCCAAGCGTGCGGCATCGACTGGCCGCAACCCGCAGACTGGCGCGGAAGTGAAGATTCCGGCGCGTACCGTGCCGAAGTTCTCGGCCGGCAAAGGCCTCAAGGACGCGGTCAACTAAAAATTTTTTCAGAGAATGTTGGAAAGCCGGGTTCGCCCGGCTTTTCTTTTGCCTCGATCGCGGCAAGCCGTCAGCCCGCTGAGGCGAGCCTTCAGCCCACCGGCGCATCCGCGCGCATCAGGCCTTCCTGCTTGAGGTCCGCCCACAGCGCCGCGGGCAGCTTGGCATCGAGCAGGGCGCGGTTGCTTTCGACTTCGCTCGGCCGCTGGCCGCCGGGGATGACCGACACCACGGAGGGGTGCAGCAGCGGAAACTGCAGCGCCGCCTCGATCAGCCTGACGCCATGGCGCTGGCAGACGGCCTCGATGCGCCCGACGCGATCCATGATGTCCCTTGGCGCCTCGGAGTAATTGTAATAGGCGCCTGGCTTCGGCCCGGTCGCCAGGATGCCGGAATTGTAAGGACCGCCGAGAACGATGCCGATGCCGCGTTGCTCGCAGAGCGGCAGGAAGGTGGCAAGCGCTTCCTGTTCCAGCAGCGTGTAGCGCCCGGCCAGCAGGAACAGGTCGAAGTCGCCACGCTCCGCCAGCGTCTGGCAAACCTCCCATTCGTTGATGCCGCCGCCGAAGGCCTTGATCACGCCCTGGTCGCGCAGCGCAACCAGTCCGTTGTAGCCCGAGGCCATGAATTCCTCGATGCGCTGGTCTGACGCCTCCTTGCTGCCATGGGTGAAGATGTCGAGGTCATGGACGAAAAGGATGTCGATGCGGTCGACGCCAAGCCGTTCCAGCGACGCCTCGAACGAGCGCATGACGCCGTCATAGCTGTAGTCGTAGACCTCCTTGCGCGTCGGTGTGTCGAAGAACTTGCCGATGCCGGTTCGTTCCTCCGGCGGGCAGGCGCGCAACAGGCGACCGACCTTGCTCGACAGCACATAATCGTCGCGCTTCCTGCCGCGCAGGAAGGCATTGAGCCGTGTTTCGGCAAGGCCCAGGCCATAGAGCGGCGCGGTGTCGTAGTAACGGCAGCCGGTCGCCCACGCCGCCTCCAGCGTCGCGTTGGCATCCGCGTCGGGGACGGCGCGGTAAAGGTTGCCGAGCGGCGCGCTGCCGAAGCCAAGCTCGGTGAAGTCGAGGCCGCCATTGCCGATGCGGTCGAAATGCCGTGTCTTCATGTCGTGCTGATTTCCTGGATTGATTGTCTGACATGACACTATCACGCCGCTGGCTCAGCAAAAGCCGCCATGGCCGTTGGACAGGCATTTTCCCGATGATAGCATGAACAAAAACAAGCCTTTTCCGAAAGCGCGCAACCGGAAATCACCGGCCACAAACCCGGCCCGACAGATGGGACTCTCATGGCGAATGCCGGCTCGGATATGTTTTCGACCGCCCTGCAAGAGCTGGGCGCCGTACTGGCGCGCGTCGACGAAGCCGGCATCGACATCGCCTGCGAAACCCTGGCCCGCGCGCAAAAGATCGGCGTCTATGGCTGCGGCCGCGAAGCGTTGCAGCTCAAGGGTTTCGCCATGCGCCTCTATCACCTTGGGCTTGAGGTGTCGGTGGTCGGCGACATGAACACGCCACCGCTTGGCGCAGCCGATGTCTTCCTGGTCAGTTCCGGCCCGGGCGAGACGACGACGGTGCTCACCTTGATGCAAGTCGCCCGCCAGGCCGGCGCCACCGTGCTTTTGCTCACCGCCGAGGCAGGCAGCAGTGCGGTCGCGCTTGCCGACTTCACCTTGCTGATCCCGGCGCAGACCATGGCGCGTGACCAAGGGCCGCAAAAGACATCGCTGCTGCCGATGGGCTCGGTCTTCGAAGGGGCGCTGTTCCTGCTGTTCGAGGTCATGGTGCTGAAGCTCAAGGCGCTGACCGGCCAGTCGTCCGAGGCCATGCGCGCCCGCCACACCAACATGGAATAGATCATGCGCTACGAACTGATGCTGCCGCACCAGATCCGCAAGGCGATCGCCGAGAACTGGCCGGTCGCTCTCCCGCTCGGCGTGCTCGAATATCACGGCGAGCACATGGCCGTCGGCATGGACACGCTGGCCGTCGTCAAGACGCTGGAGCTCTACGAGAAGGAGGCCGACGTCGTCATCCTGCCGGCTTTCTACTACGGTGCGGCGAGCTATGTGGTGGCAGCACCCGAAGGCAACGGCTCGGTGCAGGTCGGCGGCAACCAGCTGGCGCCGTTCGCCGAAGAATTGTTATACAGCCTGCTGCGCATCGGCTTTCGTAACATCAACGCCATCATCCACCACCAGACCGAGAACTTTGCCGCCGGCATGCCGACCGATCTCGCCTTCAAGGCCGCCGGCCGCCAGGCGATCTTCCGCTTCCTCGAGAAGCAGCGCGGCGAGGGCTGGTGGGGCTCAGACGAGATGGCCGATTATTATTCCGGGCACGCCGCCGGCGAGAATTTCTTCAACTGGGTGCAGGTGCACCCGCTAATGTCGGCTGCCATGAACGGGAAGTATCCGTTCGATCACGCCGGTGTTGGCGAGACATCATTGATGCTGGCACTGTGTCCGGAAGCGGTCGATGCCGGGCGTTTTGGCGAGAATACCGCGTGGTATACGGCCAGTGCGCCGGAGGCCTCGGCGGAGCTGGGGCGAAAGGGTGTGGCGATGATCATGGATCACCTGAGGGCGATATTGGGGCGCTAGCAGACAAAGTCGCTCTGTAGCGATCCTTCACACCCCCCTCTGTCCTGCCGGACAT
This sequence comes from Mesorhizobium sp. M0626, assembly GCF_040320665.1. Taxonomy (NCBI): domain Bacteria; kingdom Pseudomonadati; phylum Pseudomonadota; class Alphaproteobacteria; order Hyphomicrobiales; family Phyllobacteriaceae; genus Mesorhizobium; species Mesorhizobium sp. M0626. The sequence goes on from NZ_JAMYQD010000016.1 coordinate 117,411, forward strand.
CTCCCCCGCAAGGGGGGAGATCAGATGTCATTTCCGCTTTCGCCAATCACCTACGTCGCAAGAAAAGCGATGCAGCCAAAGCTGCCGATCTCCCTCCTTGCGGGGGAGATGGCCGGCAGGCCAGAGGGGGGTGCTGTCCCGCCGAGGTCAACAGTAGAGGGGCACGCCGCCTCTCGCCTACTTCACCGCCCCCGCCGTCATGCCCATGATCAGATAGCGTTCAAGCGCAATCCCGATGACCGCCAGCGGTGCGATCGCGGCGGTGGCAAGCGCCGCCATCGACCACCAGTTGATGCCTTGCGAGCCGGTCTGGCTCGCCACCATCACCGGAATGGTCTTGGCGTCGGTCGACGTCAGGAGTGCCGCAAAAAAGTACTCGTTCCAGCACAGCACCATCGCCAGGATGAAGGCGGCGACCATGCCCGGCAGCGCAATCGGCATGACGATGCGGAAAAAGGCGCCCCAGATCGACAGGCCGTCGACCAGCGCTGCCTCCTCCAGTTCGACAGGGATCGAATTGAACTGGTCGCGCATGATCCAGATGACGATCGGCAGCACCATGAGCGTGTAGAGCAGGATCAGGCCGATGCGTGTGTCGAGCAGGCCGACCTCGCGGTAGAGCACCAGGAAGGGCAGGGCGAGCACCACCGGCGGCAGGATCAGCTGCGACAGGAAGAAGAAGGAGATGTCCTCGTTCTTGAACCAGGCGAACTGATAGCGGTACCGGGTCAGCCCATAGGCGGCGAGGCTGCCGATGACGATGGCGAGGCTCGATGCGCCGACCGAGGTGATGACCGAATTCATGAAGCGCTTGAAAAACTCCTCCCGCACCGTCGAGGTCTGGAAGATCGAATCCGGCGACAGGCCGAGCGAGCGCCAGCCCTTCCAGTCCGGTTGGAAGTCGACGAACGGGATGAGGTGTCCTTGCGTGACGTCGACCGCAGTCTTGAACGAGGTGGTGATCGTCCAGTAGATCGGGAACAGGCAGATGAAGGCCCAGAACGCCAGCGCGCCATAGATGAAGATGCGATTGGCCAGAAAACCTAGCGGTGAGCGGATTTCCGAGGCAGTATAGTCGGTGGTCTGGACGCTCATTGTGCCTCGTCAGTTCACGTTGCGCACGAAGCGATTGGCCAATTTCAACAGCCAGGTCACGAACACGACGATGATGACGAGATAGGCCATCGCCAGCATGGTGCCGTAGCCGACATTCGAGCGGTCGCGGTATTCGCGGTAGATGAAGCTCGACACCGAATCCGTGGCGCCGCCAGGCCCGCCGGAGGTCACGGTGATGATGATGTCGGCAAGCTTCAGCTTGAAGATGATGCGCAGGATCACCGCCGTCACCGACACCGGCAGCATCAGCGGGAAGGTGACCTGCCAAAAAGTCTGCCATGGCGTGGCGCCGTCGACGCGCGCTGCCTCCAGCACGTCGCGCGACATCGCCTGCAGGCCGGCAAGCAGCATGATCATCATGAACGGGATGAAGGTCCAGGCGTCGAGCACCATGATCGAGATGCGGGCGGTGATCGGGTTGGAGAAGAAGGCGGGGTTCTCCCAGCCGAGATGGCGCGCCAGCGTCGCCGCCGGCCCGAAACGGTATTCCATCAGCGATTTGCCGATCATCCAGGATACCGCGACCGGCGACAGCATCAGCGGCATCAGGAAGACGACTCGGAAGAATTTGCGCGCCCGGATCTGCGCGTTGAGCAGCAGCGCCAGGCCGAAAGCGATGACATATTCGACCAGCACGGCGAGCACATAAAGCACCATGTTGAACAGCGCGTTGCGGTAGTAGGGATCGGCCAGCATCTGCCAGAAATTGTCGAGCCCGTTGAACTTGCGGCCGGAAAAGGACGACAGGTTCCAGTCGGTCAGCGCGATATAGAAGCCGAACAGCGTCGGGAAGATCACCATGGCGATGGTGAACAGCAGCGCCGGCAGCAGGAACAGCGCGCGCTGGCCGTCCTCGCCGCGCGTCAGCACCTGGCCGATGCCGAGCGCCACGCCCCACAGAACATAGGCGTAGACGATCGGACGCCAGGTCTCGAAGCCGAGCGTGGTGATCTCGTTCTTGTAGAGGATCTCAAACGCGATCACCGCCAGCAGGCCAAGCGTGGCGGCCGCCATCAGGGCAAAACCCGCCCGCTTGCGGGCCGGCGAGATCAGATCGGCTGGGCCGGCGTTGGCCGGCCATGCATTGGTGGTCTGGTCTGCCACGCGTCCCCGTCCGTTTAAAAAATCAAGCCTGCGACCGGCCCGAGCCGGTCAGGTCCGGCGGCTTGCACCGCCGGACCTGTTGTCACGATAGGATCAGCCTACACGCCGAGCGAGGCCTTGTAGAGCTTGATCTGGTTTTCGCGGCCGATCTGGTCGGTCAGCTTCTCCCAGGCCGCGGCAATGGCGTCGGCGCCTTCCTGCGCCTTCATCTTGCCGGCGAATGTGTTGGCCAGAATGTCCTCGGCAGCCGAATAATACTGGAAGATGCCGGGGATGCGCGGCTCGATCGCCGCGTTCGGATGGTTGTAGCTGTCGGCTTCCGACTTCAGATACGAGGTGATGAACGCCTCGTCGTAGCCTGCCGCCACCCATTCGGGAATGTCGAAATGCGAGTTGCGGTAGGGCTGGAAGCCGGACGGATACATCGCCGTCCAGATCGACAGGTCCTTGCCGCCGAGATGAGCGGCGGCCGACCATGCCGCTTTTTTCTTCTTTTCGTCCGTATCGACGCGGGCCATGACGTAGACGCCCCAGCCGAGATAGGCGCAGTTCGGCGCATAGTTCGGGCCGCTGGCGAGTTTGTCCCAAGCGCCGGTCTTGGCATTGTAGACGTCGTCGGACCCCGGCAGGATCGAGAAGCCGGTGACGTCGCCGATGACCGAGCTATCGTTGGTCTTGACGTTGGAGCCGACGTCGCCCCACCAGGTGACCATCGAACCGGTGCCGGCCAGGAACTGCTGGAAGGCTGTCGTGTTCGGGTCGGCGTTGATCTGGTCGGCGGGCTCCGACGGCAGCGCGTCGATGACGTCCTGGATGGCGCGCACCCAGGCCGGATTGTTGATGCGCGGCTTCATCGTGTCGGCATCGAACAGCCAGGCCTTGTCGTCGGGATGCTTGGCATAGGCGGTGGCGCGGCTGCCGAGGAAGTAGAAGCCGAAACCGCCCCAGGCCTTGGGCGCATCGAGATAGCCGAAGACGTCCTGGTCCTTGAACTTCTTGCCCTTGAGGAATTTTGTGACGGCCTGGACTTCCTGCCAGGTCTTCGGCACACCCCATTCGGTGGTCGCGCCGCCGTCCTTCCACGCCTTGGCGAGGTCGGCATCGGCAAAAACGTCGGTGCGGTAATTGAAGTTGTGCGCATCGCCATCGACGGTGATCCGGTACTGCTTGCCGTCCCAGGTGCCGACCGGCGGCTGCAGATAGGCCACGACATCCTTCATGTCGATCTGCTCTTTGACCCAGTCGGGCATCTCGGACGTCAGGCCCTTGCCGCAGACATCGCCTTCGAAGGGCGCGCCCATCTCGATGATGTCGAAGTCGACGGTGCCGGTTGCGATCGACTGCTGCAGGCGGGCATTGTAGTCGGCCTGCGCCAGGTCGATCCAGCTGATCTTGGCGCCGGTATAGGCCTCCCACGGCTTCAGGAAGCCGCGGAACAGCACATTGTGCAGGTTCTGGTTGTTGAGGCCCATGAAGGTGAGCTCGACGCCGGCGAATTCGCCTTCCTTGACGTTGGCCTTGGTGGCTTCCAGGCAGAGTTCGCCGACCTTCTGGAAATCGGCATCCGTCGGCTGACCCTTGCCGACGCCGGGGATCTGAAGAATTTTGGAGCGTAGCTCGCTGGCGGCTTCAGCCGGGCGGGTGAAAGCGCCGAGCCCAGCGCCCGATGCGGCGGCGATCGCGGCCATCGAGGCCGCGCCCTTGAGTATGTCACGCCGGGTGGCACCCGCGCGGACGAGTTTTTCGTACAGACCGACTCTCATCTATTCCTCCCAGAACAACAGTCGTGAATTAAAATGCCAATCCCTCCGACGCCGAAACGTCGGCGGTTCTCCTTTATCATACGGGGACGTGGGACCCCACCCTGCGTCGCCTGGAGCTCCGATTTTCGGATAAAAATCCGACTGCCGGATTGGCAACAGCTAATATTTGCGTAATCGATTACCTTGTCAACACGAATGGCTTTTTATCGATAACATACCGACTTGCCCTTGCCGTTGGCAATGGCTAGCTTCACCGCGAGAAAAGGGGGGACGATGGCTCAAGTCGCGATCAGCAATGTGGCCAAGGCGTTCGGAACCGTCAAGGTCCTGCACGAGGTCAGCGTCGATATCGCCGATGGCCAGTTCGTGGTGTTGGTCGGCCCGTCGGGCTGCGGCAAGTCCACGCTGCTCAGGATGGTGGCCGGGCTGGAGACCGTCTCCGGCGGCACGATCGCCATTGGCGAGCGCATCGTCAACAATCTGCCGCCGGCCAAGCGCGACATCGCCATGGTGTTCCAGAACTACGCGCTCTATCCGCACAAGACGGTGGAGCAGAACATGGCGTTTGCGCTGAAGCTGCGCAAGACCGATCCAGCCGTGGTCGCCGAGCGGGTCAAGCGCGCCGCCGACATTCTCGACCTCAATCCGTACCTGAAACGTTATCCGCGCCAGCTATCCGGCGGCCAGCGCCAGCGCGTCGCCATGGGCCGCGCCATCGTGCGCAATCCGCAGGTCTTCCTGTTCGACGAGCCGCTCTCCAATCTCGACGCCAAGCTGCGCGTGCAGATGCGCACCGAGATCAAGGAACTGCACCAGCGGCTGAAGACCACCACCATCTACGTCACCCACGACCAGATCGAGGCCATGACCATGGCCGACAAGATCGTCGTCATGCGCGATGGCCGTATCGAGCAGGTCGGCGCGCCATTGGAATTGTTCGACCGGCCGGCCAATCTGTTTGTCGCCGGCTTCATCGGCTCGCCGTCGATGAACCTGCTCAAGGGCGTGGTGCGCAAGGGCGACAAGGTCGAGATAGCGGGCACGCTGTTCCCGATCGCGGCCGGCAGCGCCGCCAAGGAGGGCCAGGCCGTGGTCTATGGCGTGCGGCCCGAGCATCTCGAAATCCATGCCGACGGCGTGCCAGCAAAGATCTCGGTGGTCGAGCCGACCGGTTCCGAAACGCTGGTCTTCGTGCGTTTCGGCGAGGGCGAGATGGTGGCGCTGTTTCGCGAGCGCCACGACTTCAAGCCCGGCGACACGCTCAATCTCAAGCCGCGCCTCGACCAGGTCCATCTCTTCGACGCCGAGACCGGCAACCGGCTCTGATTTCCAATCGACTTTGACCAAACCTGTTTGACGAGGACTGCCATGCTCAAAGGGATCAACCCATTGCTCAATGCCGATGTGCTCCAGGCGCTCAGGGCAATGGGACACGGCGACGATCTGGTCATCGCCGACACCAATTTCCCCGCCGATTCGGTGGCAAAGCAGACCGTGCTCGGCAAGCTGCTGCACATCGACGCCTCGGCGGCCGATGTGGTCAAGGCGGTGCTGTCGCTCTATCCGCTGGACACTTTCGTCGACGATGCGGCCGCGCGCATGGAGCTCGTCGGCAAGCCGGACGAGATCCCGCCGGTGCAAAAAGAGGTGCAGAAGGAGATCGACAAGGCGGAAGGCAAGGCCTGGCCGATGATCTCGGTCGAGCGCTATGCCTTCTACGAGCGCGCCAAGAAAGCCTATTGCGTCATCCAGACCGGCGAGCGCCGCTTCTATGGCTGCTTCGCCTTTCGCAAGGGCGTCGTGCCGCCGGACGCCGAGTAGGGCCATGGCGTCGGGCAAACCTGTCGTCATTCTGGGCGTTTTCGTCGCCGACACCGCCTACCGCGCCGATCGACAGCCGCGCATGGGTGAAACCATTCTTGGTAATTCCTTCAAGCTGGGACCGGGCGGCAAGGGCTCGAACCAGGCGGTGGCGGCAGGCAAGCTCGGCGCGGACGTCACCTTCCTGACCCGGCTTGGCGTCGATGCTTTCGCCGACATGGCCAAGGCGACCTGGGCAGAGGCGAGCGTCAAATCCGCCGTCATCGAGACGCCGCAAAGCTATACCGGCGCGGCCTATATCTTCATCGAGGAGACAACCGGCAACAACGCCATCATCGTCAGCCCGGGTGCGGCGATGCTGATCTCGCCTGAAGACATCGAGGCCAATGCCGGCCTGATCCGTGGAGCCGGCGTCTTCGTCACCCAGCTCGAACAGCCGATCGACGCGGCACTGCGCGCACTCGAGATCGCGCGCGGGGCAGGGGTGACCACCATTCTCAATCCGGCGCCGGCGGCCAAGCTGCCGGACCGCATCTACACGCTGTGCGACTATGTGACCCCCAACGAAACCGAGGCGGAGGAACTGACCGGCATCAAGGTTTCTTCGATCGACGACGCTCGCCGCGCAGCCGACAGCCTGCTCAAAAACGGCGTCGGCTCGGTCATCATCACGCTCGGCGAAAAAGGCGCGCTGCTGCACACGGCCGCTCGGTCCGACCATGTCCCGGTGGTCAATGCCGGCGCAGTGGTCGAAACTACCGGTGCGGGCGATGCCTTCAATGGCGGCCTGGCCGCCGCACTCGCCAAAGGCGTGGAGCCGCTGCAAGCCGTCCGCTTCGCCTGCGCCGTCGCCGGCATTTCGGTGACGCGGCCGGGTACGGCGCCATCCATGCCGACGCTGCAGGAGGTCGAGGCGCTGCTGGCCAAGGGGTGACGTCGTTGCGGGAGAGATCGAATTCAGATCCGACCGGATCTGAATTTCCACATGCAAGACCATGATTCTAGACGATTATGTCACATTTCTCCTGAGGAGAAATGGCGCGAGTGACGGGGCTCGAACCCGCGACCTCCGGCGTGACAGGCCGGCGAAAACGCCTGATTAATCAACGACTGATTCAATTCCTTACGCTCTCGAATTTGCGGGAAAAAGCGCGAAATTGAAACATGCTTATCAGAACTCCTCGTCGTAATCCGCAAGTCATTAACTTCCGATCCTCAGCTTATCGACGACGCGTCCGGGGGGTGCACGATCCTTCTGACGACGACGGGCACTGCGCGCGCGTATTTGTAGCAAGCCGCCAGGCTGAAGCTACACAACCGCCGGGCATGTTACTGCCTCGGATCATTAATTTTTCGCTAGCGTTTGATTAAGCCCCTTAGGGCCGGACGTCTGGGCGTTTTGTAATGCACGGCAATAGCCGGGCGGGCGCCGGTCGCCTCCGTCATGTCGCCGCTGCGCCGCGTCAGGCTTCTTTCTCACCAAGCCCGAAAAGTGTTTTCGAGAACTCCCATATCGTCTCCGCGCAAGGTTTCGCACCAATGCAGCGCGAGAGCTTGGGACAAGGAGCCCGGCATTGATCGCCAGGGCTCCTGAGAGAACGGTAGACTCGGCGTCAGAGTCTCGTCGGTGGCCTTTTCCAAGTGCCAGATTGAGGAGCGACACAGCTTCGTCGCGGCCAAGTTCGGAAGCCCATGTGTTCATCGTGCAAAAGCGCGAAATCTCGTAATGCTCGAGGGCTTGGGAATCAGCTAGAAGGCCGGCATCTAGTGCAGGCGCGCCCTTGTATTCTTCCATGATCTCGGCGCCTTCATCCGTGATGCCGACGATAGCCGCGCAGGTCTTTGCCTGTGGCTTCTTGCCGATCTCTTCGAGAACCTCCGGGGCCTTTTAGCTGCCGTTCAGCATTCGATACGCCCCGAAATCGCGGTCACGCGTCTGGTGCCACCGTCGCCCATTGCTCGCCCAAATTGCAGATCCTTAGCGGGAGAGCGCTTCTGCTCTCACCACTCGCAGGCACGAGATATTTCGGTGTTGGGCGTGATGCACCTTTTTTCTCCGTCGATCAAAAATGGTGGGGCGGGAGATTCGCTCCCTTTTCGCGCCCCCTAAAAGCAGACGCTTCGTTGACTGACCCTTGGGCGAAATTGTCTGCCCGCAAGCCAAGTATGTTCCGGAAACCAACAAGACCATCAGCGTCGAGTCGAGAATATCATGGCCGACAAGGATGCCTGTCATCCCTCCAGCAACGTATATTATGACGGTGACCACCATTATGGTGGCGCCAAAACGTTCCAGCGGATCAGCACTGATGCGCAGGACTCTTGTCGCATTCCGGATCGTCACGACGAATATTGCAGCCAATGTCAGCGCACCTGCGAGTCCGGCCTGCACCAAAGCCGTAAGGAAGCCGTTGTGAAAGTGGTTGAAGCCTTCGGTGGCGCCAAAGCGCTGTTTGAACCCCTGCCTTGAAAGCATCCGGCCGGCGGCCATTCCGTGACCAAAAACGGGCGCTTGGCGAAAGGCATCGAGCCCGACGTCCCACAACCCGACCCGCAACCCGAGCGGCGTGGTATAATCGCCGTTGACGGCGAGGGCATTCCAGTCCTCGAACAGGACATGTGTGCGATCGGCGACAATCGGAGACGTAATTGCCGTGATGATCAATGTCGATGCGCCGGCAATCACCAGCAACTGCTTCATGTCTGATCGGAAGACCCTTTCGCGATGGGTCACAAGCACCGCTACCAGCGCGATGAGCAAGGCCACCCAGACCATGCGCGAGCCCGAGTAGAGTGTCGCCACCACACCGGCAAGCGCGGCGGCCGTGAGCGGCTTCCACGCTTTCTCGACCCCAGACAGAGCACCTGTAAGACACATCATCACGGCCAGGCAGGTGACCGTGGCAAACACGATGGGGTTTCCGGCCCCACCTTCGGGTCTCAGCATCCCAATCCAGTGGTATTGGACGATGGCCAGCACCAGTGCCCCGACACATGCTGCGGCGCTGGCACGAACGGCAGTGCGTGCGAGGCTCTCCTTGTCCATGATGCTCCACGTCGAATAGGAAATCGGGAACAACAGCAAGGTCATCAGGGGCAAGAAATGAGTGGCATCGGCCCGCAGCGTCCCGTTTACGATCGACGCCAGGATCTGGGCGGCGCAATAGGCATAGATGGCAGTGGTCATGGCAAGCATAGGCCGATCAATGTTAAGGCGCCGCCGGCCGGCCGCCAGCAGCGCCAATGACCAGAGCGCGCCGCCATGGAAGACGAAGCTCACCACCGAACCGAATACCGGCGGCGAAAAGAAGCAGGCGATCGAGAAATACTGGTTGACCTGGTCAGTCGTGAAATGGCGACGGAGCGATTTAAACAGGGTTCAATGCCTTTGCTTCGTTGGCTTCCAGGTCCCTGAGGGTCGGTTCGAACGACCCTGGCGCACGTCGGTTCGCCCTCTCCCTCCCGTATAGCTGCTCGCTTTCGCGTCTGATAGTGCCGAACGTCTCGTCCCTTCCGACGGCATGAGCGGCACCGCAAAGACTAAACCGCCCGGGCTCACCACCCATCACGCTGCGATCGCGTTTGAAAATCCCTTGGTCGCTCCCCGCCAGGACTGGAACATCAACACGTCCCAGAGTAGATATTGGTTGTTTTGGTGCCCGGAGAGGTGCTCGAACCAGGCACGCCGGATCGCTTCAGGCCGGAAGAATCCGTCTTCGCGCAGCCGGCGCTCGTCGAGCAACTCCTCGGCCCATTCGCGCAAAGCGCCGCGCAACCATGAATCAATGGGCACGCCGAAGCCCATCTTGGGGCGTTCGACAAGCTCTTTTGGAAGATGCCTGTAAAGCAGCTGTCGCAGAGGCCACTTGGTCTGGCCGCCGGCGCGCAGAATTGAGAGCGGTAGCGACAGCACGAAGCTTATGAGTCGATGGTCGAGAAACGGTACACGTGTTTCAAGACTGACGGCCATGGCGGCGCGATCGACCTTCACCAGTATGTCGTCGGGTAGATAGCTCATAAGATCGATGTACATCATCCGCTCGACGCTACCGGGCAAATCCGGCAACGGTTCCAGGCCGGTCAGCATTGTTGGCGGCTCGACCGCATCCGAGATGATCTCGGTCGGGTCCCAGTGCGAGCACAGGCGACGGTAGACATCGTCCATGGTCCGCAGCGAAAGCACAGACGCGGCTTTGTGGATCATGTCGCCGACGCGTTCGCGGCGCAGGCGTTGCGGGAGGAGCGGCATGATCCCGCCCGCGAGGTTGTTGTAGAGGCCGGCCGACGGCAATGTCGCCAGGCTAGCAGACGCGCGGCGCAGACCGACCGGAATTCGGGACAACTTGTTCCAGAACGCATCGGCGAGCGCGTAGCGGTTGTAGCCTGAGAACAACTCGTCGCCGCCGTCACCCGACAACGCCACGGTAACGCTGCCACGTGCCAGTTTAGAGACGAGGAAAGTCGGGATTTGCGAGGAGTCGGAGAAAGGCTCGCTATAGATGCCCGACAGTTGCGGCACCACGTCGAGCGCGTCGCGCTGGTTGAGATAGAGCTCTGTATGATCGGTGCCGAGATGGCGCGCCACTTGCTTGGCATGGTGCGCCTCGTTGTAGCCGACGTCCTCGAAGCCGATTGTGAAGGTGCGCACCGGCCGCGCACTGATCGACTGCATGACTGCCACGACCGCGGAAGAATCGATGCCGCCAGATAGGAAGGCGCCAAGCGGCACGTCGGCGATCATCTGCCCTTCAAGTGAGCGGCGCAGATGACGCTCGACCTCGTCGACCACCTCTTCAGAGCTGCCCAGGAAAGGCTCGCGCCGGCCTTGCGCTGCGACGTCGCTGGCGCGCCAGTAATTTTCGACGCGCGGCTCATTCATAGGATCGGAGAGGACGAGTAAGTGGCCGGGTCTCAGTTTCCGTATGCTCTGATAGATGCTGTAGGGCGCGGGGATGTAGTTGTGGCGCATCATCAGCGCCAACGCATTGCGGTCTATCTCCGGGCGCCAGTCCGGCAGAGGTTGAAAGGCGCTGAGTTCCGAGGCAAACGCGAAGGCCTTGCCGACACGGCCGTAGTAGAGCGGCTTTTCACCCACGCGATCGCGACCGAGAACCAGAGTTCTTTCACGCCGGTCCCAGACGCCAAAAGCAAACATACCGGCGGCCAGTTCGAGTGCTTTTTTGGTCCCTAGCTCTTCGATTGCGACCAGGAGGACCTCGGTATCGGAATGTCCACGCCACGCATGTACACCAAATTGCTGGTCAAGGTGCGCCCGCATCTCGCCGTGATTGTAGATCTCGCCATTGAAGACAATGACATAGCGGCCTGTGTGAGAGATCATTGGCTGGGCGCCAGCCGAGGACAGGTCGATGATGGCAAGGCGGCGCTGGCTGAGCGCGACGCCCGCCTCGGCGTCGCTCCAGACCCCGTCGCCGTCGGGTCCACGATGTCGGATGTTGTCGGCCATCCGACGCACAGTATGGCCGCCGCCGCTCGTCGCAGCCGCTCCACCCACAATGCCGACGATACCGCACATCCGCCGTTACAGCTCCATATCGGCTTGCCCAAGTTATCCGCGCGTCACCAGACTGGGAAGAAGCCGGTGGCTATAAATCTATCCGCTCGAAACACCATTCACCACAGCCGGTGCCGAAAAGGCCAACTCCCGGCAGCACATTGAAACGCCGATCCGTGCGAAACCCAAGATTTTCCACAGTCCGCTCCAACTCGCTGGCTAACGCGGATTGATAGGGATAGCCGCCAAGCCAGTCGTCGACATCCGCCAGAAATTCCATGCCTCGGCGCGCGCGGTAGTTCCTTACAAACGATATCGGGTCCCGGTGGCGCAGGGTCCTTGCGACCATATAAGCCGAGACAAAGACCGCCTTGATCGGCGGCCGTACCCATCGATGCGAGGCGTAGAACCTCTTTTCGACCGTCCATAGTCCGCACAGCGGCGTCTTAAGATAGATCGCAATACCCAGTCGCCCAGAGCGGCCGACCAAGCCAGCCGCATTGGCGATCGCTGTCCACATATCTCCGGTATGGTGGAGGACCCCCCATGAATAGACGACATCGAACGTGCCGGTGGGCAGCGAGGATCTGTCAAGGATATCGGCCCGCTCAACGGTCCAATCGGCATCGGGTGCAAACCGGGACAGGACGGCCCTGGTCGTCTCCACGCAATCCGCGTCATAATCGAGTGCTGTGACTTTCGCCGCGCCGAGCCGGAGTGCGGCCGCTGAATGCAGCCCCGAGCCGCAGCCGATGTCCAGAAAAGTCATGCCGTTGAGGTCACCCGCCAGTCGACCAAGATCCTCACACGCCCGGTCCAGATGTTCGGCCTCGAAACGCGCGGCAAGCTCGGACCAGTTGCGGCCGAAATCATAGCGCACGTTCATTTGTCGCCCACCTGTCGTCCTTTTTGCGTGGCACCGCCTCTGCGGATCATACCCGATAGTACTCCCGATACCATTCGCAAAGCGGAGAACTCCGACCTCTATTGGAATCCGGCCTGGATCCCGTCGCCTCCTCGAGCGAACTGACCTCGACGAAAGTTGCCGGCACGTCACCCGGCTGCAGCGGCATGGGATTGCGGTTCGCCTTTAGTCGGAGCGCGTTCTCCAGCACCGCGATCAGCCGTTCAGCTGAACTGGCGAACTGCCGTCGATATTGTGGATTCTGAACGGCGCGTTGCTGATCGCCGGATCCGGCGACGCTTTCCCACTGCGGGTTGGGTGTCGCGGGCTGACGCATGGCGCGGACGATGCCTTCGACAATATCGCCGACATAAGTGAAATCGCGCTGCATGTTGCCATGGTTGAAGAAGTCGATCGGCTCGCCAGCGACGATGGCCTCAGCGAAGATGAGCAGGGCCATGTCTGGCCGTCCCCACGGACCATAGACGGTGGAGAAGCGTAATCCTGTCGTGGGCAGTGCAAACAGATGGCTGTATGTATGGGCCATCAGCTCGTTTGCTTTCTTGATGGCGGCGTAGAGGCTGAGCGAATGGTCAGCCGAATCGGGCACTCAAACGGCATGCGCGTGCTGGGGCCGTAGATCGAGCTCGATGACGCATAGACAAGATGGTTCACCGAGGCGTGCCATCCCAGGCCGATAACAGCAATGCGTTCGGACATAGGCAGGTTTCCTCAGGTAGTGAGTCGACGTCCTTGTATGGTAGGCGTTACGTCAATTCAACGACACGCTGTTGCCAAGGGGCAAGTCTCCGCTCGAAAGCAACTCTGAGACACTTTTGGCGAAGCATCTGCTCGATGTTGTGGATAACATGCGCCATGATTGGGTTTTGCGTGTCAAAAATCTACAAGGGTCGAATGGGTCGCGAGCAATCTCCCAAGAAATGACTGCATGAAACGAATCGTCGTCATCGTCAGCGAACCAACGTCCCTCGCAAGCACCAGGGGACACTTGCTTCTTGCGCTGCGCGATTCCGGGTACGAAGTTCATGCCATGGCGCCGGTCGACGCCATGACCATTCGTTGGCTGGCCGAGAACGGCGTCCACTTTCATCCATTGCCAATGGAACGAGCCGGGATTGCTCCGTTCGGCGACACGGTGTTGGCTTTTCGTCTCCACAACCGGCTAAGAAAACTCAAGCCTCAGGTGGTGTTGACCTGTGCAATCAAGCCGATCGTCTACGGCATGCCGGCTGCGTTGCTTGCCGGGATCCAGCGACGGCACGCACTTGTCACCGGCCTCGGCTACGCCTTCACGGACCGGCACAAGTCACCACGCTGGAGGATGGTAAACGCAGTGGCTCGGCTCCTCTATGCCGCAAGCCTTCGGGTTGCCACCACGGTCACCTTCCAGAACGACGACGACCGCAACGACTTCCGTCGCCTTGGGCTGCTCGGGCGGACCCAAGCTAATGTCGTCAACGGCTCGGGAGTCGATCTAGACCGATTCAAAGTCGCGCCACTACCCGATCAGCCGCGATTTCTGATGATTGCACGCCTGCTGCGTGACAAAGGCCTCGCCGAATATCTGGGTGCGGCGACGCTGGTTAGGGCTGTCAGACCTGACGCCCGTTTCCACCTCGTCGGAGATATGGATCCAAACCCCTCGGGGTTTCCATTATCGGAGGTTGAGGAGGCAGTCGCCGGCGGAGCCATCCGTTATCACGGCCCGGTCGAGGACGTCCGTCACATCATCGCGGATACGCGTATCTTCGTGCTTCCGTCGTATCGCGAGGGGACGTCGCGATCGGTTCTGGAGGCCATGGCGATGGGGCGCCCGGTGATCACAACGGATGCGCCGGGTTGCCGGGCGCCAATCGTGCCCGGGGTCAACGGGCTGCTGGTTCCGGTTGGTGCCACCACATCGTTGGCTGAAGCCATGATCCGCTTGATAGACAACCCCGACGAAGCCGTATCCATGGGCAAGAACAGCCGATCGATTGCCGAACAGCGCTATGATATTCAGAAAGTTACAGCTGACATGATGGGCATCATCGAAGGGGGAGTCCGAGCCGCAGGATGACATTCACAGGCAACCCATCGTCGAATCGGTACGAGTTCGGAGCCAATTGGGCGTCGTTCGTCGACAAACACTACTCGACTGAACGTCGGCAGGTGGCGGCCGACAAGCTTCTGTCCTTCCTCGGCAAGCAGAGCCTGGAAGGAATGGATTTTCTCGATATCGGCAGCGGCAGCGGGCTACACTCGCTTGCCGCCTTCGACGCAAAGGCGGATCGGATACATTCCTTCGACTTTGATCCTCTTTCGGTAAGTACCACCGGCAGGCTTCGCAAATTGGCCGGGGACCCGCCGAACTGGGCCGTCGAACGAGGTGACGTTCTCGATGCCGACTATCTTGAGGCGCTGGGCACTTGGAGCTTGGTCTATTCATGGGGCGTGCTCCATCACACTGGCGCCATGTGGCAAGCAATTGAGAATGCTGCACGAAGGGTAGGGCCTGGCGGCCTTTTCTTCATCGCTCTCTATTCGTCGAATGTCGTAACGCCTTCCGCGCAATTCTGGCTCAATGTGAAACGTCGGTACAATTCCGCCAACCCTCGTCAAAGGCGATGGATCGAATGCTGGTACATCTGGCGTTTCGGCCTTGGCAGAAATCCACTTCGGCTGCCAATGCTCCTGAAGCAGATTCGCGAGAAGAAAAAAGGTCGCGGCATGAGTTACATGACCGACGTCCGCGACTGGCTGGGAGGGTGGCCGATGGAGTTCGCCGACGACCAGGCCGTGATCGACTTCTTGAAGCAACGGTTCGATTTCGAAATCGTCAGGATATCCACCGGTGAAGCCTGCACGGAATTTCTCTTCCAGAACCCTGGCAAGGTGCAATCCAAACCGAACTGACGTGGCGGCCTTGCTGCACCGGCGGCGCCAGCCCGATCAGGCACGTTGCCGAACCCGTCCACGCGATGCATTCAAGCGATCTGTCCGCCGGTTGTCGTCGAGATATGCGGCTGGCGGTGTTCAAGGGTTACGATCTCGTCGCAACTTTCAACTGTCGTGAGACGGTGTGCGATGATCAATATTGTCAGATCGGTGGGCAGTTCTCGGATCGCCTCCATGACTGCCGCCTCGGTCTCCATGTCGAGAGCGCTCGTCGCCTCGTCGAAGACGAGCACAGATGCCTGTTTGTACAAAGCCCTCGCGATGCCTATTCGCTGGCGTTGACCTCCCGACAGGCGGACGCCGCGCTCGCCAACACGCGTCTCGTAGCCCTGCGGCAAGCTTTCTATGAAGTCCGCCAACGCGGCCTGCTGCGCCGCGCTGCGGACGCGCTCGTGGTCGGTCCTGGCAGGGTCGATGCCGAAGGCGATATTGTCTGCGATGGACGCATCCGCCAGGAATATGCTTTGTGGCACATGTGCGATCTGTCTTTGCCAGGCACGTCGCGTAGCGCCGTCCAACGTCTGCCCGTCGATCTCGATCGCTCCGCTGGTCGGTTCCAGCAAACCCATGATCAGATCGACCGTCGTGCTCTTGCCGCTGCCGGTCTTGCCTACGAAGCCGACCTTGGTCCCCTTCGGGATTTTGAGATTGAAGCCTTCGAGTATCGGCGGCTGGTCGGAGGCGTAACGAAACGACACGTCCTTGAGTATGATCGCTTGTTCGAATGGCAGGCGCCTGGCTGGAGGCTCGTTCCATTCGGGGCCAAGTGGTGCTTCCAGCGCCTGGAGCACAACTTCGGCGCCGGCAAGATTGCTGAGTATCAACGCCCAATTGCCGTATACAAGCTGCATCGATGGCAGCAGACGCTGGGCTCCCAGCACGAATGTTCCAAGTATTGGCAGTACCTCGCCGGCATTGTTGGATCGGATGATGAGGAAATAGGCGAGGGCCGCGATGATCACCATACCCGCGGCTTCAATCGCGAAACGCGGAGCGCTGGCTGCAAGCGCGTTCGTTGCGTTGGCGCGTTGCAGGCGCAGGTCGAGTTCGCTGTAGCGGGAAAGAAAATATGGCTGTGTGTCGTTGATAATGACATCGCGGATACCGCCCAGCCCCTCCTGTACAGAACGAATGCCTTCGGCCTGCGCGCTAGCGATGATCCGCGCATTCTGCTTGAGGTGTTTTCGGATCACAAGCGACATGGCGAGATACACCGCACCAAAGCCCGCGAAGATAACGAAGGTGATGATCGAACTTAGTATGAAAAGCGCTGCGACGACGAAGACACCGATGATTATGCCGCTGATTGATTGCAACAGTGGCAGCATCACGCCAGCGGTGATTGCTTGTACCTGTCGTAGCGCCGCCAACACCGAACTGGAGTTGCGCGAAACGTGGTAGTTGTAGGGCTGGCGCAGCACTCGGTCATAGACGGTCACGCCCACCTCATGTCCCAGCGAGAAGACGTATGAATTCGTGGCCCAGGTGAGGAGTATACGCACGGCACCGGCCACGATGGCCACTACGGAAAACAAAACCGTGAGCCCGAGCAGGCTGTCAGAAGAGCCGGTCAGCCGAAAGCCTGCAAGCTGACGCGCCAGAAACGACTGTCCGCCAACCGTCTCAGGATTGGCGATGCGCGCAAGAAACGGCAGCAAGGCACCAAGCGTGGCCGCTTCCGCCAGAGCACCGAACACCATCAGGACAAGGAGGCCGAAAAACTGCCTTTGCCGCCGCTGCGATACCTGCCGCCACAAGCGCCGCATTGTGTCGAAAGTGCTGCCCGAGTCTCGGTTTCCGCTCAACGCCAAATCGATGTCCGTATTCAGAGGGCCCAATGCACACGTCCAGCGGGCCACGACAAGCCACAACCGACGTCGACTGGCAATTTATCACAGAAGCGCCGAAGGTGGTCCGTCCACAAATTTCCTCGCAATGGACTAGAAGCCACGGCCGCGACGAGGTGATAGTCTTCGACCATGAATGATGCCTTTGAGATTCGGTATCAAAAGTTGCGGCCAAGCTTAACTGCTGCATTACTGTGCTCATTCG
Organism: Mesorhizobium sp. M0626; assembly: GCF_040320665.1. NCBI lineage: Bacteria > Pseudomonadati > Pseudomonadota > Alphaproteobacteria > Hyphomicrobiales > Phyllobacteriaceae > Mesorhizobium > Mesorhizobium sp. M0626. Next base: position 134,644 of record NZ_JAMYQD010000016.1, read on the forward strand.
GCTTCTTCTCGGCAGGGGTTGGGGCGGCTTTCCTGCTGTTTGTCTCGGCCTATCCGCTCGGATTGATCAGCGCTTACCCGGCACCACCTGCCGAGGCAACCGAAGGGCCGCTGGGATTCCAGCAGAAGGTGGTGGATGTCGATGACCTCTACCGCGCTACGGACGAACCCATGCAGGCCTATCTCGAGCGCCTGACAAAGGCTGTCGCGGGTGGAATGGTGCATTATTGGACGGTAGGCGACAGCTGGGCGGCGACCGACACGTCCTACACGCGCATCAGCGTTTTTGACAACTACCTGCTCTGGATGCTCAGCTTCCGGCCGCAATATCGCGAAACGCTGCAAAATTATGAGTTTGTAACGCCCCGCAAAGGGCTTGCCCGGGGGTATGGGTTCTGTTCCCAGGTGTCCAAAATCGTCTATTCCATCCTTGCCGATCAAGGCATCGAGGCGACGATCTACAGTGTCCCCCAACACACCGTGGTAGTGTCGAACGGCAATATTCTGGATTCCGACTACGGCGTCTTTGTTCCTCGCTCGCTTGAGGACGTGCAGAGGGAGCCGTCAATCATCGATACCTACTACGCGCAATTCGCGCCGATGTTGCCCCTGCTGAAGACGGCTTATGGTGGGGCTTGGCAACCGGCTGGCACCATAGAGGACTTCGACGGCGTGCGTGCATACGAGGCAAAGTTCGAGCGGCTCAAATGGGCACCGCCACTCGCCCTCCTGGCAACCGGAATGGTGCTTGCCACGTTCGGGATGATGCTGCGGCATCGTGAAGGACGCAGCCCGTCTGCTGCGCGGCAGGCTGGAGCTGATCTTGCCGGCTAGTGACCTTTTGTGGATTGTACGCGCAATACGACTTCTTCTTGCCGGCTCTGGACGCTATGTGGAAGCGGGACGGGCGAGAACAGACGGAGGGGTGAGCGACGCTGCGAGAAGACCTTGCGTTGACTAATGCTGAAAGCCGACAGCGCGTTGCCGCGCCTTCCACCGCGCGCCTGAGAAGGACCCGTCGCAACGTGCTCTTCATTATCGGGACGCTCGATCTCGGAGGCACGGAAAGCCAACTGGTGCTGCTTGCCAAGGAGTTGAAGGCGCGGGGCTGGCAGGTCGAGGTCTTTGCCCTCTCGTCGGGCGGTGTTCTTGCGGAAACGCTGAATCGTGCCGGTATCCGAATATCCTACGGGCTTCATCGCCCCAATCCCTTGCCCGCATCACTGACAGCGGCGGGGGCGGAAGAAAAATCGAGCGTTGCCCCCAAGACGCGGCCGAGCGTCAAGGCAATGCTGGTGCTCGGCGCCGCGATCACTTTGCTCGTTGGTCGCATCATTTTGACCCGGCCACGCGTGGTTCACGCCTTTTTGCCATTGACCAACTTTCTGGGCGCGTTGGCAGGTCGGTTTGCGCTGGCCCCACTCGTCATCACCTCCAGGCGCGGTCTCGGCAACCACCAGGAGCGATGGCCGCGGCTGAAGCGCATGGATCGAATCGCCAATCGGTTTTCACATGTGGTGGTCGCTAACTCGCATGCGGTCGCGGCCGACATGGCGGCCCGGGATGGCTATGATCTCGCCCGCGTGCGCGTGATTGCCAATGGTCTCGATCTGAGCCGTTTCGATGGTATCAGCCATCGCCGTGATGAGATCAGGCGCAGCCTTGGTCTTGAACCTGACGATGTCGGGGTCGTCATCGTCGCCAATCTTATTCCCTATAAGGGACACAAAGATCTTATCGACGCTTTCGCAAGCGCAAGCCAAAGTCGGCCGGAGCTGAGGTTGTTCATCGCCGGACAAGATCGAGGTATTGGGCAGGCGCTGATAGAGCAAGCCCAGCGGCTTGGCGTCGGATCGACAGTTCGGCTGCTCGGGGCTCAGGACGACGTACCAGGCCTGCTTGCCGGCATGGACATCGGCGTGATCGCCTCCCACGAGGAAGGCTTTTGCAACGCCCTGATGGAAAAACTCACCGCAGGCCTCCCAGTGGTGGCCACCAATGTCGGTGGAAATCCGGAGGCAGTTTCGGGGATGCCGGGTTGTGTGCTGGTGAAGCCTCGTGACCCTGCCGATCTGGCCCGCGGACTGCTTGCCGTTCTCGAGCGGTTGCCCGAGCAGACAGTGGACCGAAAATTTCGTCAGCGGGCGATGCGCGAACGCTACTCCATAAGGGCTATGGTGGACGCTTATGAAACCCTCTACCTCGCGGGCAAGTGAATGAGCGGGATTGCTCACTTCCAAGGCCCGGTGAATTCGGCGTCTACGCCGCGCAGCATCCTGCCATGTGTCGTCGCCGGGCTGTGTGCATTTGCCATAGTTATCTATCAGTCGTGGTTCATGCCCTATTTTCTGCCGTTCTTTACGGGCCGGGACGAGTTCGCCAGACTGGTTTTCCATGCCCTCTACGGCAGCGTGTTGATTGTTTCGATTGCCGTTCTTGCAATCCGTCGGGACGTGCGTGGCGCGATCCTCCTGCTCGCGATCGCCGGGGCGATGGCGGTTGCCCCGGTTGCGCTTCATCCACTTGGCATCGTCGCAAAGTGTTACCTGATTACCCTTTTCCTTGGCGGCGGGGCGATTGTCCTCATGCTCGCCTCATCGCCCGCAATGGTGCTGCGTCTATGTGCGTCGGTGACGGCGCTCAATGCGGTGGTCTGCTTCCTCGACCTTCTTTTTGCCAACGGCTTCACCAGTACGCTTGGCAGAGCCGCCGGCCTGGCGATCAATCCGAATGTGGCAGCCGCCGGCCTGCTTCTTGGCGCCGCGGCGAGCTATCGCGCCGTCGCGCCAAAATGGCGTGCCACTTTCCTTGTTCTCGTAAGCGCCGCTCTGCTCGTCACGCTTTCCCGCTCGAACATTCTTGCAGCCTGTGGCACCGTGGCGGTGCCGTTTGCCGTTGATATTTGGCAGCAATTTCGGGGTCACCGTCGTTTAAGGCTCGATCCAAGGGGCTGGGGTCGCCCGCTCGCCGTCGCATTAATACTGCTGGGGACAATCGGTGTCGCGCTCGCCACAAATGTTTATTTTCGCGTTTCCGTCGGCAACTCCTTCGCCGGGATGATCTCGGTTGGAAAGGCGCTCGATGAGGCGGCGGATGCTGTCGATTCGTCACATAATGAGGTTGCGTCGTCCGCCTTAGACCCGGTTGCGCCGTCGTCTCAACAAGCTCTGGCTGAATCAAGTTCGGCTGCGACGATTGACCAGCCCACGGCAGAACCTTCGATCAGATCAGACCCTCCGCAAGCCGATCCTGCGCGAGCCACTGCCTCATCTGCGCCTCCGTTCAGCGGCCTGCCTTCGTCCGCGACAGGCCAATCCACAAACGCTGCCAAGATCCAGGCGCTAGGCGAACGTCTCGTGGACGAGGGCAAGAGAAATTCGATCTCGGCAAGAGCACTCTTTCTGGAGCGAGGCCTGCTCGCGTACAGAGAAGGCGGCTTCTTCGGTCGCGGCCTTGAGGTGGCGCAGGCTCTCGCGCCTCACAACACCCTTGTCCTTTTCGCAATTGCTTTTGGGCACATCGGCTGGTTGATCCCGATCGGCCTGGTCGCTTCCGCTTTCTGGTATGTCCGCAGCGCCGGCGATCTGGCCCTTGGTGTCGCACTCGTGGGGGTCATGCTGACATCGCATGACCTCTTGCTGACGCCCTCTCTCTTTCTTCCGGTCGCGCTAGGAATTGGTGGGATGCTTGCCGAGCGGCGGGGATTTACTGAAACACATTCCTCAGCAAAAAAAGGCGAGCATCGCAGCTTTGCTTTTGGAGCTAATGCAGGCGTGATGGCCTTTGCGGCTGGCTGCATTGCGATATTGCTCATCACACCGTCGCTTGTTACCGGACGACTGCAGAACGAGACCATGTTTACCGCAAGAGGCGGGTACGAGACGCTGCTACCACGCTCGCAATTTCCTGGCCTTTTCCAATTTGACAACCTTGTCCTCGATCCCCTGTTGAAGGCTTCAGACCTGCGTGAAGAAGGGACCCCGCTCCACCAAGTTGAATGGGCGCCGAACGCATGGCCGGCTGTTGGCCCGGGCGAATATACTTTTCGCCGGCGGGACGCGGTGCTGTTTTCGGCCACGGATTCGAGCGACCCTCGCCAAAACGGACGAACCTACGCAGTCGCCGTTCCGCTCTCAGTCAGCGCGCTGTGCCTTGCTCTCCTGGGCACAATCATCGCTTGGTCGATTGTGTCGACGTCTGCCTTGACGCCACGGATAAGTCGTCGCGAAGCCTCTCTATGACTTTCGGAACAACAAGGCGTGCCCCGTAGATGGAGAAGTGGTTCTCATCCAGGTAGAGGCTATGCCCTGCGCCGTCCGTCACATCACAGCCATTTGCCGAACAGATGGTTTCGCCGGGATCAAGCAGGTGAAAGCTGGAATGGCTGGCGAAAACCATGAATGCCTGGTCGAAGGCGACGTTCTCCACCCGGGTGGGAACCGGGCAGGGCAAGGAAAGGTAAGTCGGTCTCAAATGGCAGACCACATTGGCGTCCGGCGTGTGCCCGATCAGGATCACCGGACCGCGAAAAGCGGCATAGAGTTTCGCTAAGTCCCCAAGCATGGTCGCATACAGTTTTGCCAGGTCGGGCATCTCGACAGGCGCACCATCCACTTTCCGTTCGAGAAGAGTGCGATATCCGGGCCAGCGCTGCGCTTGGACAATGGCGAGTATGTCACCGGCCTTCAACCAGCGAGCCGCCTGGTCGGTAGCATTCCGGCAGTGCCGCGTGACCGCGCCGTTTGTTCTGGTCTGGAACTCTGCTCCGAAATAGCAATTGCCGGCATCGGCCAGCAGGAAATGGAATTCTTGACCGCCGAGTTCTTGAAGCGCCCGCGTGTATTGGTCGATGTGCGAATCGCCGACCACGAGTATCTTCTTTGGACTTTGAAGGTTGCCGAACTCGCAGAAATCCAAGCAGGCCAACGAGCCGGTGATCGCCTTCAGGGCTGCGCTGTTGGCAAGTTCGTTCCCCGCGACGGAATGAAGACGCCACGGCATTCCGCCCGACATCGCGTAGCTGACCACGGAACATGAGAGCAGGCCAGTCAAGGCAAGTCCAAAAGAGGGGAGCAAGCCATGGCCAGCGCGAAAAGGCTGCTCGACGAAATGAAACATCGACATGGCCATGACGAGGGCCAGAAGCCCGACGAAGAGCGCTTCGGTCGGAAGCAGGGGGCGAAGCAAACCGTATTCGCAAAACACGATCAGGGGCCAATGAACGAGGTAGAGCGAGTAGCTGATGCGACCAAGATAGCCGACTGCGCGATTGCGCAAGGCGAAACCTCCCAATCGCGAACGGTTCGCAGACAACACCATCGCGGCGCCGGTGGCAGGGGCAAGCACGTTCCAGGCGGGCGCGCCCGAACGGCTGTCGAAAGAGAACACTGCAAACGCTATGAGGGCCAAGCCCAGCCAGGCGAGCAGCTCGTGGACAAGGACAGGTCGCGGCTTGGGAAGCCAGACCAGCGCCGCGCCACAGGCGAACTCGAACACGCGAAATGGCGTGTTGTAAAACACGGTTGCACGGCCGTCGGCGATCCAGTCCGCCGCCGGGGTCCCCGCAAACGGCCAAAACGATCCGTCCTGGAATGCGACAATGAGCCAGAAACTGAGAATGGCAATCGTGATGATCGACCAAACCATTCGTCCTGGGAATGCGGCAAGCAAAACTGAAAGCAGCATCGGCCAGACGAGATAAAACTGCCACTCCACACTGAGTGACCATGTATGAAGGAGCGGTTTCATCCGCGCGGCGAGATCAAAGTAGCCGGACTCGCGCCAGAAAAAGATGTTCGAAACGCCGTAACTCGATGCCATCAGCGATTTCGCGAAGGTCTCCAGATGTTGAGGCGTAAGCAGAAGAAACGCGGCGATGCATGACAGGGAGAATGTCGCGAAAAATGCCGGCAGCAGGCGGCGAGCCCGGCGCGAATAGAAATGCGCCAGACTGAAACGCCCTGCCTCCACATCGGTGGCCACAATGCGGGTGATCAAAAAGCCGCTGATTACGAAAAACACATCGACGCCGACAAAGCCGCCGGAGAAACCTGCGAATCTCAGGTGGAAAAACAAAACAGCCAGCACCGCGACCGCTCTAAGCCCGTCTATGTCCGTGCGGTGACCGTCCCCAGCCGCTGCCGCACATGACGGGCTGCCGAACTGTCCTCCAACCCGCAACGCGCGGCTGTCTTCCGAACAGGCCATTCCAGCCGTGGTCGAGAGCGGAGCCTGGCCGCTTCGCATCCCGTTCAATTGCTCTTGCCAGCCGTTTGAGACGGCGTGGTGTTGGCGGCCGACAATCGGTTTTGCTCCTGGCCTTTCAGGGCCGGATAGAGACCCATCATTCGCGCGACGGCTTCGTCTGTCTCGGGCTTCAGGTTTCTGCGTATATGCGAACCATCTCGGTAGATGAACTCGCCATTGACGTAGGTTGCGCAGTGTCTGTCTGGACACATCCCTTTGAGCGGATCGACGAAGACGACGTTATTGTCATGAACGAGCGATGCGAGCGCGGACACCATAGGCGACCAGATCCGGAAGACTTGCTCGCTATTCATCTCGGTCGAACAACGCCTTAGCATACCGCTTTCGAGCATCGCTGCGCATGAAGTCAGGTCCAGGCCGGGACCAGGCACTTGGCCAATGATTGCGACGCGCCGATCCGCCCTTTCGACTTCCTGGATGAGGCTACGCAGGCCATCGCGCAACAACAGGACTTTGCTGGTCTGCCTCTCACCATTGTCAGCAAGGACATTGGTGTCGGCAAGGCTTGTCCAGGCTGCGGAGAGCACCACGAGGTAGATGTCATTGCGTTGTTTCAGCATGGCGACCGCGGCCTTTCGCGACGATGAGCAGCTTTCCCGATATCCGGCCAAATCCGGAAAGTCGCGGTGGACACCTTCTCCAAAGGCGGCCGGACAGGCGCGGTAAAGAAAGAAAGCCGTGTTTTCTCTTTTACCTGCGCTGTCTAGCAGCGGCGCAAGATGCTCGGCATGGCTGTCGCCCCAGAGCACGGCGTGGCGCGCCGCTTTGTCCCAAGGCGCACCGAACGCGCAAAAGGTACTGCCCAACTCAGCGATGCTGACCATCTGCGGGCATGACCAGTCCCACATCACATCGAGGCTGCGCATTGCCTCGACTTGCTTCGAGATCCTGCTGGTGAAACCACGGGCTTCGAACACGGCATTGGCACTCAGGCAAACCATTGCCACCGCGGCGGCACCAGCGAGAAGCACGCTGGATGGCGGCGCCCGCAGGCGGCGAACGGGTTCCTCGATGAACCGCCAGGACAGATACGCCACCAGCCAGGCAACCGCTACAAGCACGCACGATTCAACCGCCGAGGGCATTGCGGTGCCAATATAATGGCGGAAGAACACGAGGATCGGCCAATGCCAGAGATACAGGCTGTAGGAGATTCTGCCCGTCGATCGCAACGGCGCGCTCGCAAGCACGGCCGAAATCGTCGACTGCGACCGCGGCCAGACGACCAGAGCAGCCCCGATCACAGGACCGAGCGCGAAAACGCCTGGAAACGGTTGGCTCGGCGAGAGAAAAAGGATGCTTGCGACTACAAGACCAAGGCCGCTCAGCTCAAACCATTTGGACGTACGCCCGCGGCCTTTCGGTGGCGCAAAGACGAGCAGGCCGCCGATAGTCAACTCCCAGGCTCGGCTGAAGGGAACATAGAATGCCTGCTTCGGATCGGCCTCCACCAGATTGAGGGCGATCGAGAAGCTGACCAGCGCAACAATGCAGATCAGCGCGACAACGGGGAGCTGGCGGCCGCGTGACAGCCGGTTGGCAACCAGAAGCAACAGCGGCCATACGAGATAGAACTGCTCTTCGACGCCGAGCGACCAGAGATGAAGCAGCGGCAGCAGCGCCGCCTCGCGATCGAAATAGCCGGTATTCCAAAGGAAATAATAGTTTCCCAATCCGAACGTGGAATATGCCGCACTGCGTCCCAGACCTTCATAGTCGCCCGGCAGCAACAGAAACCAGCCGGCAACGAGTGAGAAGCAGATCATCACCAGCATCGCCGGCAATATTCGACGCATGCGTCTGCCGTAGAATTCCACAAGGGACAGTCCGCCGCCTTCAGCCATTAAAAGGCGCGTGATCAGGTAACCGGAGATAACAAGGAAGACATCAACGCCAGCAAAGCCGCCCCGAAAACCGGGCACGTCAAAATGGAAAAAAACCACTGCGACCACTGCGATAGCGCGCAACCCGTCAATATCTGGGCGATAGTCGGACTTCAAAGCTCCCCCCGAACAGTCCCTCGGCCTCTTAGCCTAATTGCGCGATATCAGTCGATGGCCTGAGTTATGCAGTGGCGGCACTCGCTGTTGGAGGTGCAAGTTGCATTGCGAGAAACGTGCCAATTTGTTTCGGCCAGAACGACGGAAATCTCCACATTGGTGGGGAATGTGCCAGAATCAGCTATGGTCTGGTGACCAAAGGACGGAGAACTGGCAGGATTTCGGGTGGGTGTTTGTTCGCTGATGATATCGAGGGCGACGAAAACTAGCCAGCCTTGATATGAAAGTGGTTGTTTGCCCCATCCTCGACTGTATAGATGACGCTCCCGTGGGAGGACGTGGCAACCTTGGACAACCATAGCGCGGACTTGGTCGAATTTGGCCAGCACACACATGTGCTGGTTACTGGCGGAGCAGGCTTCGTAGGGTCGGCGCTTGTCGATCTTTTGCTCGCCCGCCATTGCACCGTAACCGTCATCGACGATCTCTCGAACGGGCTGCTGCCCAATCTGCCCACCGGCAATTCCCGGCTGACGATCCGCACTTTCAGGGTTGGCGATCCGGCATACGGCGCGGCGGTCCACAATGAGGTCGGGTTGGCCGATGCAGTCTTCCACCTGGCGAGTCCGATCGGCGTTCAGCTTGCCCACATGGAGCGTTTTGCCGTCACCAGCCGCATTCTCGAATCAGGCTGTGCGATCGTGGAGGCGTGCAGAGTACACCGACGTCCGCTGCTTTACACGTCGAGTTCAGAAGTCTACGGCTCCGGCCGGGACAGGCCAATCACGGAATCCGATCCGGTGACGACGGACCTGCGACCGAGATGGGGCTACGCAGCTGCCAAGGCCGCGATCGAACATTTAGTGGCGGGACTGTTTTTTGAATTCGGAATCCCGACCTGGATCGTTCGACCATTCAACATGGCCGGACCGCGCCAGCGCTCGGCGACCGGCCTCGTCCTGCCGGTGTTCGTCGATGCAGCGCTGCGTGGTGAACCACTCGTAGTCCATGACGATGGAGAGCAAAGGCGGGCGTTCCTGCACGTTGCCGACGCCGCCGAAGGTCTGCTGCTGGCAATGCAGTGCCCGTCATTGCGTGGCCGGCCAGTCAACTTGGGCGGAAGCGAAGCGATTCAGATTGGAAATCTTGCAAGAATGGTGATTGAGGCCACCGCGACGACCGCGCCCATTATCATGAAACCATCCAGCACGGTGTTTGGTGATCGGTTCGCCGTAACATACGACCGAGTACCTGACACAAGCCTGTTAACAACCATGACCGGATGGCGACCCGTGCGAAGCACGAGGCAGATGGTCCTCGACTGCATAGAGCACATGCGTACCGAACGAGTGGTTGCTTGACGTCTGGCTCCTTGGTCTCGTTCATCGGGGCCCTGCTCATCGCGGTTCCCGGCGTCTGGCTGTTTGCGCGTCTTGCGCGGCGTATCGGAGCCGTCTCCAAGGTCACGAAAGATCGGTGGCACACATCAGGCGAGGTTCCCCGGCTCGCGGGGCCCGCCATGCTGATCGCGATGTCACCATGGCTCCCCGTTGAACATACTCTCCTGCTATCAGCCTTCTGTTTGATCGGGGCGCTCGATGACCTCCGATCTCTTTCTGCCGGTGCCAAGGCAGCAGCGTTGGCCGCCGCAGCTGTTTTGGCCGGTATCATTACGCATCTGTGGTGGGTTCCGATCATCATTTGGATCGCTTGCAACGCCGTCAATATGCTTGACCATGCCGATGGTCTTGCCGCGAGCGCAATCGCGGCCGCCTTCCTCGGGCTGGGCGGCGCTCTCGGTATGGCGGGCGTCGGAGCATGCCTGGGATTTCTATTCTTCAACTATCCGCCGGCACGCGTTTTCATGGGCGATAGCGGCAGCCTTCTCCTCGGAGCGGCAATCGTGCTACTCGCGTCGCAAAGAGGGTTTGACGCTTCCCTGGCGTGGATTGCCGTACCGCTGATTGACGCCGTCTTCGTAATCAGTCGCCGCTTGCTGCAGGGGCGAAAACCTTGGATCGGCGGCACAGATCATCTTGGTCACACCTTGCTCCGCCTGGGCGTGAACCGCCGGGTTTTGCCCGCCCTATATGCAGCGACGGCACTGACGATCGGGCTTATGTTCTCGGTCTGGGCAAACACATAGGCACTTGAAGGCGTTGGGTCGAAGCTTCGGACACACGCCAGCGGCGTGTCGGCTTGCCGTGACTTCAGCCTAAAAGCTGACAGTCCGCTCGCGGCCCCAACTTGTTCTTGGGTTGCTATGACCCATCTGGCGGAAGATGAAACGGCAGAGCTTTGCATCTTGTCGGGGTAGCGCGCGTTGATTTAAAAATATGTGCGCTGGATCGCTTTGGCGACAACCGCGTTGCCAGCGATGGTCTCACACGCGCCTGAACATCGGTTTGTCAACACCGGGAGCATTGGGCTTCACGTCGTCCAGGTTGGGCCTGCCGAAGGCAGGCCGGTCATGCTCCTGCACGGCTTTCCCGACTTCTGGATCGGCTGGAGACGGCAGATCGATGCGCTCGCTTCCGCCGGATTCCGGGTCATCGTTCCCGACCAGAGGGGCTACAACACCAGTGACAAGCCGAAAGCCATCCGTGAATACACGCTCCCCAAGCTCGTCGGCGATGTCGTTGCCATCGCCGACGCGCTCGGCATCGGAAGGTTTCACCTCGTCGGTCATGACTGGGGCGGTATCGTCGCCTGGGCCGCAGGCGCAAAGCTGCCGCACCGCCTGGAAAGGCTCGTCATCCTGAACGCGCCCCATCCCGAGGTGCTGCTTGCCCATTCCTTGCGATCTCCGACCCAGTTCCTGCGGAGCAGCTATGCGGCCTTCTTCCAGTTCCCCTTGCTGCCGGAGGCTTTTCTGGGGGCGGGGCGCTCGGCTCTGCTGGCACGGGCGCTCATCAAATCCAGCCGAACAGATGCCTTCACGGCGGAGGAAATCGCAGAGTATCGGCAGGCCTGGGAACGGCCGGGGGCGCTGACAGGCATGCTCAACTGGTATCGGGCGCTGCGCTTCCGCCCAAGCCTGAAGGAGCGGATCACGACGCCGACCCTTGTAATGTGGGGGATGCAGGACCAAGCTCTGGAATATGGCCTGGCCGAGCGCAGTCTGGCCCTTTGCAACGATCGGGGCCTGCAGACGTTCGAGAAGGCGACGCATTGGGTACAGCGCGAAGAGGCCAGCGCGGTGAATGCCGCGCTTCTGGCGTTCCTGGACGGCTGAGATGCCGTTCCGTTCTGCAGGTGGCCTGACTCGCCGTGATCTCCTGACCGTGCTCGCTGCCGCGGTCACAACCCACCACCTTACCTCCTCTGCTGATGCAGCATTGGCAGAGGCCTCAACGGAGCATCCGATGCCACACGTCGTCCTTCTCGGGGATTCGATCTTTGACAACGCTGCCTATGTCGCGCACGGGCCCGACGTAGTGCGGCAGCTGCGGGAGCGGTTGCCGGAGGGGTGGCGTGCAACGCTAAACGCCGTCGACGGCGCCGTCACAAGCGGCGTCGAGCGGCAGCTTGAACGGCTCCCCCAGGATGCTAGCCATCTTGTCGTCAGCGTCGGTGGCAATGATGCTCTTCGTCATGCAGGGATTCTGGAGCAGGGGGCCTGTTCGGTGGCCGAGGTTCTGGACAGGATCAGCGATATCCGGGAGGAATTCGAGCACGACTACTGTACGATGCTCGAGGGGGCGCTGGGCCAAAACCTACCCACCGCTGTCTGCACGATCTACGAGGCGCGCTTTCCCGACCCACAGCGTCGTAGACTTGCCGCAACTGCCCTGACGGTCCTCAACGACGTCATCACCCGGGCGGCGTTCTCGCGCGGTTTGCCGCTCGTCGACCTGCGCTTGGTATCGAATGAGGACGCGGACTTCGCCAATCCTATCGAACCGTCAGTGCAAGGCGGCGCGAAGATCGCGGCAGCCATCGCGGCACTTGTAGTCGAGCACGATTCAGCCGGACGTCGGTCGGTGGTCTTCGTCGGCTAAACGGCGTAATCCCGCCCGATCGTCTGCACTCCCGATGGTCGGTCGGTCGGACTGAAAGCAACAATTCAGACGGCCAGCACGATCTTGCCTTGAATACTGCCGTCGGCGGCGCGCTCATGTGCGCGCGATGCCTCGGCCAGCGGGAATGTGCTGTCGATGACGACACGCACAAGGCCGTCGTCGAGCAGGCGGGCGGCTTTTGCCAACTGCGCGCCATTGGATCGAACCTGTGTGGATGAGACCGTGATCCCCAGCCTCTCTGTCTCTTCGTGACCAGCGAAGCCCAGTGGGTTGACCAGGAACAGCGCGCCGCCCGGCTTCAGAACATGGAAGAAGCGCTCCATGCCCGCGCCGCCCACCGCGTCGAGGACAAGGTCGACGTCTCGGACGACATCTTCCGCCGCGGTTGTCTTGTAGTCGATGAATTGATCCACGCCGAGATCGCGCATCAGCGCCTCGTTCTTGGCCGATGTCACCGCGATGACGCGCGCGCCCCGCCATTTCGCCAACTGGACGGCCAGATGCCCGACACCGCCTCCGGCACCATTGATGAGCACCGTCTTGCCGTCGAGGGGCACCGGCTCATGCGGTAAGGGCTGGAACGGATTCGGCTCGTCGTGGCCAAGTTCGATCAAGAACTGCCATGCCGTCAGAAGCGACATCGGCGCACCAGCCGCATGAATATGGTCGATGCCGGCTGGTTTCAACGCAACATGCGATGCCGGCACACTGACATAATGCGCGTAGGCATTGCTACCCGTCATCAAGTTATCGGGGAAGCGAACCATTGCGTAGACCTCGTCACCGATGCTGAACTCAGCGACGTCAGCGCCAACCGCTTCAATGACGCCCGACACGTCCGTGCCGAGAATCAGTGGGAAGGACGCGTTGGGTCGCCATTCTGGCGGCAGTGCGCGATAGCCATCCCGCAGATACCAGTCGGGCGGATTAAGCCCGGCCGCCTGGACTCGGACAAGCACCTCGCCGGGCTTCACACCCGGCCTAGGCGCGTCTTCGTACACCAGCATCTCGGGACCACCGAATGCGTGCAGACGGACTGCCTTCATCTTATCGCTCATTGGTGAAATCTCCGCTCATCCATGTCATTGGAGCGAATGTAGCGGCATGACCGCCGGTTGATAATCGGTGCCGATGGCGGTTAAGTAATGCCATGGCGGAACATATCACTTTGGATCGGCTCACTGGCATCATCGCCTTCGCGCGTGCGGGATCGCTGGGCAGCTACACGGCAGCGGCGCGCGCGCTGTCGATTTCCCCGTCGGCGGTCAGCAAGAGCGTCCAGCGGCTCGAGCGGCATTTAGGAGTGTCGCTGTTTACCCGTACAACGCGCTCGCTCACCTTCACGCCCGAAGGGCGCGACCTGCATGAGCGCGCGCTGCGTCTGCTACGCGAGGCGGAGGAAATAGAGCAGGCGGCAATGACCGCGCGCTCCGAACCATCGGGCACGTTGCGCGTGGCCGCGTCGCTGCCGATCGGACTGCATCTGATCGCTCCGGCTTTACCGGCTTTCCGTCGGCTCCATCCGAACCTGATCGTCGATCTCAGGCTGGGTGACCAGATGGTGGACATGATCGAGGAAGGGATCGATGTCGCCATACGCATCGGTGATCTGGCTGACACCCGGCTACTATCACGCAAGCTCGCACCCCATCGCCTTTGCTGCTTCGCCTCGCCAGCCTATCTCGAGGAACGCGGCACACCGACCCATCCCGATCACCTGGAAGGGCACGACACCGTCAACCTTCGGTATCAGAGCACAGGCCAGGCCTTTCGCTGGCCCTTCCGGATTGGCGACCGTGAAATCGAGATCGTGCCCAATTCCGGTGTGGTCGCCGATGCCAGCGATGCCGTGCTCATCATGCTGGCAGCCGGCGGTGGGATAGGCATAGGCGCCTCCTTCATGGCGGCTCCCTATGTGAAGCGCGGCGAACTGGTCCCAGTGCTGTCCACGTTCGCGGTCGAGCGAAACAATGTCACCGTGCTCTGGCCGGCAAGCCGACGCGCCAACCCCGCCGTGCGCGCCTTTCTGACCATGCTCGACGCGGCTTTCACTCTGCGAATGGCAGCTTCAAGCATCGACTGATCTGGCGCGGAAGGGTCGCTAAAGGGCGAAAGCGGTCAATCACTGCTGATTGGCTGAACGGCAGCTATTCCGGGCACAACGTCCAAAAGCTGCTATTCCGTTTCGGCCCCACTACAGGCCGCCCCTCCTCGTCGAATAGCATTAGACTAGTTGATCGGCTACAACGACCTAGAGTGCTAGCTACGGGGAGGGCACATGTCGGCGAGTGCTTACGCATTGACTGGCTTCATCTCGTGGGCGCTGGCCCTGCTGATCGTGATGGAAGTTATCCGGAGCTACCTGGTGATCTCTGGGCAAGTCCCGGCAAACGGCTTTACGCCAGATAACGGAGCCCTCTCCCCGTTTATGCGGAGGTTAGCCCGTGCCCACGCCAACTGCATTGAAGGGCTTCCAATCTTCGGAGGTCTGCTCGGAGTCGCGATCATCATTTCAAAGACAGATGTCACGGATCCCTTGGCCTCCACGATGTTAGGCGCACGTATAGTGCAGTCGGTGATCCACCTCGTCTCAACCAGCCAACTCGCGGTCAGTCTCAGGTTCACCGCGTTCGCTGTGCAAATGGTGATTGGTGCGTATTGGTGCTGGTTGCTGTTGATCTGAAGAGTGGCGGAGCCCCGACGCAAAAGTGGGCCACCTCGATTCCGGGAGCCTTGGCAAACCCACTCCGGATCGTGACCCGAAAGACTGTCCCTTTTGACAGGCGAGCGAACCGCAAAACTGGCAGTGGCAAAACCGCCGTTGAGGCATGATATTGCTGTTGGATTTTGGGGCTACTCCCCAGCTTCGGAGAAGGATCGGCGTTCAGAGAGCAATTTGCACGCCTGGGCGCTGCGGCGCTCCCCAGCTTTTGGCCACACGCACGCCCTGCAAACGCTCGGGCTCCAGAGCGCCTGGCAGCGGAGCAGAGAATTGTTGGACTTTGTGAGTGGTAGAGGGAGAGGAACTGAGATTCAACCTTCTCCACCTGCACTTGTTCCTTGCACGCTGGCCTCAGCAGCACCTAATCCTGCCACGCAACCTGGAGGAGCAAGCCAGTGCTACCGAGCTATGTAGACACCGATCGGCTCGCGCTTGTAGCCATAGGCCTCCGCCCGTCGGGGTTCACCGGCGCCGGGGTGGGGGGCCGGCCTAGGGGGCCCAGCAACGCGCACGTCAGCCTAGCTATCTTTGAGTCGCCGGGTCCGGAGACCGCCAGGCTGGATTATACCCGACAAATCTTGATAGGCTGCCGTTCTGGGGGTCGCACGATGAACGAGGTTGAAAAGCTGGCCGTCGAGGTTGTCGCGACCGGCCTTGGCTGGCCCGAGGGCCCGACGGTGCTGCCCGATGGCCGAATTGTCGTCGTCGAAAGCTATCGCAGCCAGCTGACGGCCATAGATAGCGGCGGAAGTGCTCGCCAGTTCGCCTATGTTGCCGGAGCGCCCAACGCCTGCGTTCTCGGATCGGATGACCTGCTCTATGTCTGCCAGAACGGCGGCACGACCGGACCTTGGCGGGCCGCGGACATGACGACGCCATCGATCCAGCGGGTTGCCGAAGGCGGAAAGCCGGAAATCCTGCTGAGCGAAGTCGCGGGCATTCGGCTCAATGGGCCAAACGATCTTGTATTTGCTGCTGACGGCCGGCTCATCTTCAGCGATCCCGGCACATACAACCCGGGGAATCCGGACCCAAGCTACATCTTTGCCGTCAACCCCGACGGCAGTGCGTACCTTGCTCTCGGGTTCGACAAGCCGACCTTCCCCAATGGTGTGGCGATCGAAGCCGACGGCTCAATCATTTGGGGGGAGTCCTATACGGGGCGCGTCAAGCGGCAGCGTCCGGATGGTTCCGTCGAAGACCTGGGCCGCTTGCCTGGGCCCAATCCGATCCCGGACGGGCTGAAGGTCGGAGCCGATGGCCGCCTTTATGTCACGGATATTGCCGCCAACGGCATTCATGTGCTCAGGCCGGACGGAACAGCGGAAGGTTTCTTCGTCTGCGGCAAGGCAACGACCAACTGCGTCTTCTTGGGCGAGACGCTTTGGGTGACAAATGCCGGCGTGCTGGCGACCGGCAGCGATCCATCCTTTGAGGGAACACTCTCCCGCGTGCGTGTTCCGGGAGGCGGTGGACCGACGCACCACGGTCGCATAGACGGTAAGAAACCGTGAGTAGCTCCTCGACTGTCTCGAACGCAGGTGCTCTGATCAGCAGTGGCGTTGGTGCATCGCCTGCTTCGACGGCGGCGTTGAAGCGCCTGTACAGCGTGGCCGCGGTCCGCGTCGCCGCGCGGCGGACTTTGCCACGCCCGGTGTTCGACTTCGCCGATGGCGGTGCCGAGGATGAGCGAACGCTGCGCCGGAACGAGCAGGCTTTCAGTGAGGTTGCCATTCTGCCGCGACCACTCAACGGTGCAACGACGCGAGACCTTTCCCTTGACCTCTTCGGCGCGAAACTTGCCATCCCGCTCGGCATCGCGCCAACCGGCCTGGCCGGTCTGTTCTGGCCCGACGGTGAGTGCGCGGCAGCACGAGCAGCGGCAGCCGCTGGCACCTTCTACTGCGCCAGCCACGGCTCGACATGCACGCTGGAGGACATAGCGGCCACCGGAACCGGCCCGCGGTGGATGCAGGTGTTCGTCTATACCGATCGCGGCTTCACTCAAGAAATGGTGGAACGGGCAAGTGTCTCCGGGTATGAGGCGCTGGTTCTCACCATCGACAACCAGATGCTCGGCAATCGGGAACGCGACATCCGCAACGGTTTTGCAATCCCGCCGCGCTTTGGGGTAGCCGGGACGCTCGCGGCCGCCACCAAGGCGGCGTGGCTACTGCGTATGCGCACTCGACTCCCGAAACTGACCTTCGGCAACTACGCGCGCCCCGGAGATACGGGGACGGTCAGTGCATTGGCGGGCCGGATGGCCGCAATGCTCGATCTCGGACTCTCCTGGGCCGATGTCGACTGGCTGCGCACTGTCTGGTCCGGACCGTTGTTGCTGAAAGGCGTCCTGCATCCCAGCGAAGCCGCCGAGGCTGTAGCCCGAGGAATCGACGGCATCATCGTATCCAATCATGGGGGACGTCAGCTCGACGGCGCCGCCGCGTCGCTGGACGCGCTGCCGGCAGTTGTCGCAGCTGTCGACGGCCGCATACCGGTGCTGATTGACGGTGGCGTCAGGCGAGGCTCCGACGTCGTGAAGGCGCTGGCGCTCGGCGCCTCGTGCTGTCTGATCGGGCGGCCGCAGTTGTGGGGGCTCGCGGTTGCCGGCGAGCACGGTGTGCGTCACGTGCTCGAACTATATCGCAAAGAGATCGATCGGGTAATGGGACTGATGGGGGCGCGGAGCCTGCGCGACCTCGGGCCGGACTGTGTTTCGTTCGTTCAGGGAATGGGGCCGCTACATGATTGAAGACCCACCGCTGCTCACCATCAAGCGCCGTTTCGAACGGCCCGCAGCAGAAATCATCAGTGCTTTTGCGGGCGTGCCGGTTAGCCAGGTCGTAGACGCCATGGGGGGACGCGGGGCCTTGCATTATGCGATCAAGCCACTGTCGCCAGCTACTGCGACGATGGTCGGCGTTGCCGTGACCTGTCACTGCGGCCCCGCCGACAACCTCGCCCTGTTTGGAGCACTGGATGCCGCAGCAAGTGGCGATGTCATCGTCGCGGCCACCGACAGCTTTGCCGGTACGGCGGTAACTGGCGATCTCGTGCTCGGCATGGCGCGCAACAAGGGGGCCGCCGGCTTCATCACTGACGGCCTCGTGCGCGACGTTGTCGGGATCGAGGCGGTCGGGTTGCCGGTTTACTGTGCCGGGATCATTGCGAACTCGCCTGCGCGCAATGGTCCAGGCACGGTCGGATTCCCGGTGGTGGTGGGAGGAGTGACCATCTCGCCGGGAGACATACTGGTCGGCGACCGCGACGGTGTCGCCGTGGTCCCCCGCCTGGAGGCTGAGACTGTGCTGGCGCGGCTCGCCGCCATCAGGGCGGCTGAGAAAACTCTTGATGGCCTGGTGCGGCAAGGTCTCGAGGTGCCCGACTTCGCCAAGGTCGTCCTCAAATCGAACAGGGCGCGCTTCGTTGACTGAGATGTGAGCTTCTCTAGCTGCGGGACATATGAAGCGCAACACGATTTCGTCCTTCCGATTTGGCACGAAACAGAGCCAAATCGGCGGCATTGACGAAATCGTTTGGCGTCTCGTTCTCGGTGGGCACCGCTGTTGCGACGCCGACGCTGATGGTCACGCGATCGGGGCCGTGGGGTATGTTCAACTCTCGCACGCTCTGGACGAGCCGCTCGGCGATCGCACTGGATTGTTCCAGTATAGTGTCGACCAGCACGATGACGAACTCTTCGCCTCCGTACCGCGCAGCGAGATCGGTGGAACGGCCGGAACCGCTCTGGATTACGCGGGCGATTTGCTTGAGCACATCGTCGCCGGCCATATGGCCATAGGTATCGTTGTATCGTTTGAAGTTGTCGGCATCGATCATCAACAGCGACAGTGGGGACTGTGCGCGAAAAGCGCGTTTCCATTCAGCCGCCAGATATTCGTCAAAATAGCGCCTGTTACCGAGACCCGTCAGGCCGTCGATCCGCGTCAGACGTTCAAGCTCTAGATTTGCACTGATCAGCTGTCGCTGGCTTTCCCTCAGCGCTCGGTGTGCCGAGTCTCGCTGGACGTGATCCAGATAGGCCCGCGTGTGATATCGAATGCGTGCAATCAACTCGATACGATCCGGCAGTTTGACGAGATAGTCGTTCGCGCCCGCAGCGAAGGCTTCGCCCTTGGTGGCTGGATCTTCCTTGCTCGACAGCACAATGACTGGAACCGCGCGTGTCGACGCATGCTTCCTGTATTCTCGCACCAGATGTAGCCCATCCACCCCGGGCATGACGAGATCCTGCAGGATAACGGTTGGTTTTACCTCATCCGCGACCGTCATCGCTCTCAACGGGTCGGTGCAGAAGTGTAAGGAAATATCGGGCTCGTTGGCTAGGGCGCGCCTGACCGCCTCGCAAACCATGATCTGATCATCGATGAGCAGAACCATGGATGAATAGTTATCTGCGAGTGGCGGGACCAACTCTGGTTCTTGCGTCATCGGAAGGGGCCTTTCACGTGGAGCGCTCGCAGGCTTCGATTATACGTGAGCCGATCGCACCCAAAGGAAGAATATCAACAGCCGCGCCGATGTCGGCGGCGGCCTTCGGCATGCCATAGACGGCACTGGTTGCTCTATCCTGCGCGATTGTGAGATGCCCCTTGTCACGGAGCTGTCTCAGCCCGCGCGCACCATCCCTGCCCATGCCTGTGAGCAGAACACCAATCACCGAGCCAGGCCACCATTGCGCCGCACTTTCGAAGAACACATCTACGGACGGCCGATAAACATTGTCCTTGGGGCTGGGCGTATAGCCAAGTTGCTGAGCTGACTTGAAAACCAGATGATCCGCAGAACTGGCAACGAGAACGGTGCCCGCTTGTGGACTATCCCTTTCCCCCGCCGGACGGATCGGGAGACGCGTATGCTGCCCTAGCCAATCAACAAGGCCTGGAACGAACTGAGCATCGAGATGCTGGACGAGCACAATCGCGCCGCCAAAATCAACGGGAAACGCGCTCAGGACTGCGGCAACGGCAGCCGGCCCGCCCGCAGAGGCGCCGATTGCTATCAGGCGTCGAGTTGACGGCTCAGCCGCACGTGACATCCGCCTTTTTGCCTGGGTAGGCGCATCACCGATCAACTTGCCTATCGTTCGTATCTTGTTCGTCAAAAGCCGGGCGGATTGCGAGGACGCGTTGCCTTCGATGCCCACCGACGGAATATCGACTGCGTCAAGCGCGCCATGACCCATTGCTTCGTAGACGCCGGCGAGGTTGGCTTCGATACTGGCGGTCACCAGCAAGATTGAGCACGGGGTTTCCGCCATGATTCTGCGCGTCGCTTCCACGCCGTCCATCTCTGGCATCGCTAGATCCATGAGTATCAGATCCGGCAGATCACGTCTGCAGACCTCGACCGCCTCACGCCCATTGGTCGCGATCCACGCGACCTGATGTTCGCCGGTCGACAGGACCAGTCGACGCAGAAGTTCAACCGCCATCGGCATGTCGTTGACTACGCCGATTCTCATTCGCTGGCTTCCAATCTCGATCTCATTCAGCCGCCTCGCCAATCATGTCCACGACGGCATGGATCAGCGCCTCGTCCTGAAAACTACTCTTGGTCAGATAATAGTCCGCACCTGCGTCGAGCCCGCGCGCGCGATCTTCTTCCCGATCCTTGTATGAAACGATCATAATGGGTGTGTTCTTGAGATCAGCGTCCTTTCTGATCAAACTCACCAGTTCGATGCCATCCATGCGAGGCATGTCGATGTCGGTGACGACGAGATCGAAAGGACCAGACCGGACGGCATTCCACCCGTCCATGCCGTCTACCGCCACTTCGACCTCATAACCGTAATTGCCGAGCATCTTGCGCTGGAGTTCGCGAACCGTCAGTGAATCGTCAATCACGAGCACGCGCTTGCGCCTGCTCGCTTCGGGACCGCCCGCGGCGCGCCGAAGAGCTCGAAATCCGCTGGACGATGCAAGCTTTTCCACCGATCGGATCAGATCGTCGACATCGAAGATCAGAACGGGCGAACCATCTTCCATCAGGGCCGCTGCGCTGATGTCCTTGATCTTGGCAAACCGTGGATCGAGAGGTCTGATCACTAACTCGCGTTCCCCGAGAAAACGGTCAACGATCAGGCCGTACGCATCGCCCCGACCCGCATCTACGACGACGACCGATAGTTCGTTCGGTTCCGATCCGGGCTCACCTCGATCGAGCACCTCGCGAGCGGTGACCAGCCCGATCTGTCGATCGTTCAATCGAAAATGCGGCCGGCCCTGCAGGACGTTGATCTCCGTCCGCTGCAGTTTCAAAGTCTTGGAAATGGCAGCGAGTGGAAAAGCATAGGGCTCTCCATCGACATCGACGAGCAGCGTGCGCAGGACCGACAGTGTCAGCGGCAATTGCAGTTGAAATCGGGTTCCGTGGCCAAATTCTGAGGAGACGCTTGCGACTCCCCGGACTTCCTTCGTCATGGCTTGCACTGCATCGAGCCCCACACCGCGACCTGAGACGTCGGTAAGGCCCGCTTTCATGGAAAAGCCTGGCAGAAACAGAAACGCGAGCAATTCGCTTTCGCTGAGTGTTTCAGCACTTTCCCTGGTTGCAAGTTGCCGGGCGACGACGGTCTCGCGCAGCTTCGAGAGCTCTATCCCCCTGCCGTCGTCCACCACGGCTATCTGCAGCAGCCCGGCATTGTGCCTCGCTTCGAGCCTGATGAGCCCCTCTTCGGGTTTGCCCATCGCGAGGCGCTCCTCAGGCGGTTCAAGCCCATGGTCTACAGCGTTGCGCAGAAGGTGCCCCAAAGGGGCATCGAGCTGCTCGAGGATATCGCGGTCGATGCCGGTCGAGCCGCCTACGATCTCCAGTCGCACCCGCTTGCCAAGGGTACGACCGAGGTCGCGGATCATTCTCGCATAGTGTCGCACGCCGTCCTCAAAAGGCCGCATCCGGCTCGCCAACGTTTCGTCGTACAATCTGTTGGCAAGATCGGTCGCTTTCCGATCCACTGAATCCAACTCATCGAAACGCTCCGCCAGGAACGCTTGGCTCAACCGAAGCTTTCGCTGCGCTTCAGCCAGCGCCTCCACCACCGCCGCATCGTTTGAAACCGGCGGCAGCACTGCATGAAGATTGTCGAACGCACTTGCGAGGTCCGATTGAAGTCGCTTCAGCCGTAGCAGCCCGTCAGCGAATGGCCTGAGCCGCCGAGCTTCCATCAGCGACTCGCCAGCCAGCCCGAGCAATCGGTTCAGGCTGTCTGCCGTCACCCGAACCATTCTATCAGAGCCGATGCTGCCGTGGGCTTGCGGTACCGCCCCAACGAGGAGGTTCGCTGAAGAGGTCGTCGCCAGTTGCTCCTGGGCATGATCTGGAGTTGCGAAATCAGCTGCAGAATCTTGGGGACCGGGCTTTGCCTGGGGGAGGGACAACCCCTCGAACTTCGCGAGAAAGGTTTCGACTTCTGAGTTGGCGCTCTCGCTCGATGATCCCGATGCGATCAATTTCAAAAGGTCAGAACCTTGCAGAAGCGCGTCTATATGCTCCCGTCGCACCCTCAGATGCCCGCGTTGCGCTGCGACCAGGCAGTCTTCCATCGCATTTGCAACTTTGACTGCGGGCATCAGGTCGATGATGCGGGCAGCTCCTTTCAGGGAATGCGCGGCACGCATGCATGCTTCCAGGGCGTCGGCGGCGATAGGATCGCGTTCGAGTGCCAGAAGTCCAGAGGTCAGAGCCCGTGACTGCGTCTCCAGTTCGGCCTGGAAGAGGCTGAGCATCGAAACCTGGCTGAAGTCTTCATCTGTCATGCGATGCTCCGATCCAGCATCGTGAGCAGTTGTCGTGGATCGAGACAGCCAACGGCTCGTCCTTGCCATGGCAGCACGGCAACCGTAGCGGCAGACAGTGCCTTCCCAATCATGGCCGGAACAGCGAGAGTGTCGCGTTCCTGGTACCGATGTAAGCCGTGGATCTCATCAACCATAAAAGCAACCCGCTTGTCGCGCTCGCCTACCACGACAAGGCGGCGAAATACCTTGGTTCGTGTGCCTTGTTCCCCTTCCTTGCGCTCGTCTATCCCGAGCAATTCGGCCAGGGAAAGGCAAATGAGCAATTCACCACGGACATTCGCAATGCCGAGCAGTGCACTGTTCCTGCGATGTGGAAGTGAATGAACGCGACGAGATTCAGCCACTTCATGAAAAATACCGACCGGAAGTGCCAGCCATTCCTCCCCCAAACGGAAGAGAACGGCCGTCTGCAGCGCGTCGCTGTCTGCCGAATCGATCCCTGCACGACCAGCGTTGTCAGGCCATTCGTCGCGAGATGCCGAGGGAGCTGCACGGTCGAGGAGGCGTCGTGCGATCTTCTTGTAGGTCGGGCAATTGCGGCAGTGGAGATGCTGCTCTAGTAGCGGACATGACTTGTCACCCCGTACGCCTATTTGCCGCCAGCAGTCGTTGATTTCGATCTGCTCCACCGGCTGAGCGATCCTTGTCGAAGCCGCCATCAACTGCCGCTCCTTTTCTGGACCCGACCCAGCCGGCCGGCCAGCGCCTCGGCGCCGTTATGGTCGCCTTGCTTGCTAAGCAGCAAGGCCAGATGGACAAGAGCTTCTCGATGATTTGGCGCGAGATAGAGCGCCTTGCGATAACTTTGCGCGGCTTCGGGCGCAGAACCATCCGCATCCTGGACGAGGCCCAGCAGGTAGAAGATTTCTGCGGAAGGACCGAACTCCCTGAGATGCGCCAGGGCGACCTCCTGTGCCTCCTTTACGCGTCCTGCATTGGCGATCCGTTCAACCGCGATGAGGCTTTCCGAGGCGCGTGCAAGCGGCTTGGCCGGAGCCTGCCCGCGGCCTTCATTGCCAATTGTCGGTCGGAACGGACGAAGAGGCTCGCTCTTGTTGACCTTAGGGCTTGGCATCCGCACCGGGACGGCGGCCGAAACTTTCGGCGCCGTGGTCTTGACGGGCTCCGATTTCAGAAAGGCGAAGGCCAATGGCCATTCAGCGGAAATAAAGCCATGCACCCTTGGAAGAGCTGCTTCCGCCGGACCGACCAGAAGAAGTCCGTCTTTGGCCAGCAGGTCCTTCAGGCAGATCAATGCGCGATCCTGCAGCTCTCGATTGAAATAGATCAGCAAATTGCGGCAAAGCAGGATGTCATAGACCTCTTGCCCGAAAGGCGCGTGAGAACCGAACAGGTTTCCTACCATGAACCGAACCTGTTTCAGCACCCCAGCAACAGGCCGCAACCCGCCCTCGGTCGCTTCGAAATAGCGATCCTTGAATTCGAGATGGCTGCCGCGAAACGAATTGCGGCCATAGATGGCGCGTTCAGCCGTCGCGATATTGCGGCTGCTGACGTCCACGCCATCGATCTTGAACTCATGCGCCTCAAAGCCGGCATCGAACATGGCCATGGCGACCGAGTAAGCCTCTTCGCCGGTTGAACATGGCAGGCTCAGGATTCTTATCGGCTGAGCAGGCTTGTGCGCGCGCGCATGCCGCGCCAGCATCGTGAACGCTTCTCGGTCGCGAAAGAACCAGGTCTCTGGGATCACCACCGCATTGATCAGCTCCTGCAGCTCCTGCGAGGAACCGGCCAAGTGTTCCCTATAGGCCTGAGGGTTGGTTATCCGGCATGCTTCCATCCGTTCTCTGACCGCCTGACGAACCACTGTCGGACCAACGCTGGCACTGTCTAGTCCAATGGTTTCCGTCAGGAGCTTTTCTATTGCTCCGGTCATTGATCACCTATTGCCGCCTGGCGGAGCAAAGCGGTACGAATCTCTTCCGAAAGCAGCGCTTCCACTTTGACCCACTGAATGATCTCCGAACCATCGGAAGCCACCGGCCCAAGATAGGGCGGGGTTCCTGGTTCCAGTCCGAACGGCGCGAAATCGGCCGGGTCTCGCTCGATCGTATCCGTCACCCGTTCCGCGATCAGCCCCAGCAGGCGTCGCTCGCCATCATCCGCCGGATAGCGCGTCACAACGATCCGGGTGCTCAACAGGCGCTCCGATGGTCGGCCAAGCGCAAGAAGGGTGACATCGATCAGGGGGATGGGTATTCCGTTATAGCTGACCAAACCCACCACACCAGTTGGCGCACCCGGAAGAACTTTCACGTCGATATAGGGCAGCACCTCTTCAATTTTGTGGACATCGATCAAGTAGCGATCCGGACCCATGCTGAAGGCGAGGAATAGCATTGTCACATCCTACTGCCGGCTCGCTATGCTCGTAGCTTGAACCTCGATATGCTACTTCGCATGCCGCCTGAGACTTGATTGAGCTCGGCGATCGCGAGCGTCGATTGCTGAAGGGACTCGACTGTTTGCTGAGCTGCCTCGCTTAGCTGGGTTAGCGTGTCGCTGATCTGCCCCGCGCCGGTCGCCTGTGCTTGCATGCCTTCATTGGCGACTTCGAAACGTGGCACCAGCCCCTGAACCTGCTGAATGATCTCGAAGAGTTGCCCGCCGACCTGCTGGATGTCCTGCATACCCCGACGGACCTGCTCGGAAAACTTGTCCATGCCCATCACCCCGGCCGCGACTGCCGACTGGATGTCCTTGACCATTTGCTCGATATCGTAGGTGGAGACAGCTGTCTGGTCCGCGAGCCTTCGGATTTCCGTCGCCACCACTGCAAAACCCCGGCCATATTGGCCTGCCTTCTCCGCCTCGATGGAAGCGTTGAGCGACAACAGGTTCGTTTGATCGGCCACTTTGGTGATGGTCGTCACCACCTGATTGATGCTGCCGGCTTTCTCGCTCAGGATCGCCAGTTTGGAATTGATCGCGCCAGCCGCTTCCATGACCTGCTGCATGGTTTCTTCCATACGGGTCAGCCCCGCTTGCCCCCCGCCAGCCACGGCAGCGGTTTGTTCGGCAACTGTGGAGACCTCGTTCATCGTGCGGACCAGTTCGTTTGATGTGGCGGAGATTTCCTTGGCTGTCGCTCGGATTTCTGTTGTGGTCGCTGCGATTTCAGTCGCAGTTGCCTGCTGTTGCTTGGAGGTGGCGGCGATCTCAGTTATCGACGTGCCGACCTGTATGCTGGACCTTTGAACCTGACCAATGAGGGTTGTGAGATCGTCCGCCATTGCGTTGAAGCCGTCGGCAAGCACGCTGAATTCGTCTCGGCGCCTCAGATCGAGCCGTTCGCTGAAGTCGCCTTGCCGCATCAATTGAACCGCGTCGACCAAACGGGTGAGCGGACCTGTAATGGCGCGAAACAGCTGGTAACCCAAAAGAAGGGCTAGCCCGAGGGCTATCAACAAGCCAACGCTCAAACCGACTTCGGCCGTTCTGACGATCGAGCTGATCCGCTGCGTCGCGCTGTTTGCCTCGCCTCTGTGATCCTCAACCATGGCCTGCAGAGCGGACTGCAATTTTACAAAGATCGGCTCTACTTCGTTCTTGATAGCTGGGCTTTCATTGGGAGTTTCACCTTTCGACAAGGCAGCCCGGCTTGTTTCCAGCACAGCAGTTTCAGCCAGACGGAATTGGTTGGCGAGTTGTTTGACGGCTGCATAATTCTGCTTGTCGATATCGGAGACGATCGTTGCCTCATAGTCGTCCATCGACCGCTGCACCTGGTTGCGATTGGTCGTGATCGCGTTTTCAACCGTGCTTCTGTCTGACGGGTTGTCCTGAAGGGCATATTCCTGAAGCAGACTATGGGCCGCCATCTGGCCCGTCATGATCTCGGTACTGTGATAAAGGTCCGGAAGGATGCCCTTCTCGACCTCAGTCGCCTCCTCCCCCGCCTGAAGAAACCAGGCGTACGCGATGAGGGCTATCACGGACATGACCACCAGAACGGCTGCGAAACTGACGAGGATGCGGTGGCGTATTGTCAGACTCTTCATGGAACCGGTTCACCAATGGGGGGCATCGTGGGCTGCGCGACAAGCGCTCGTTCCGACATGTTCGAAAAGGTGCGTCGAAAAGCGGTAGTCTGATGCTGAATGGTTTCTTTTCCGTTCCATAGCTAATGATGGCGAGGCGGCTCGCCAATCGGCGCCGCCAGAAGCGGTGGTCAAAGGACGACTGCCGTCCACGCACATCAGCCCGAGATCGGCTGGATGGCACGCCGCGTCAGGAGGAGCGTGGATGAGCTTGAGGCCACGAATTGAATGACTGCTTAGGCCAGGTCGAGGCAAGAAAGCCGACGTCCTGCTTGCTGCCCCTAAGCTGCCAGGCGGGAACGCGCCTCATATCAGCCGTCCAGCATGATCGTCGCTACTGAAAGCGGAATCGCCGAAACCAGATGTCGCAAACTGGCCAGCGCGTAGATTGGCGTCGAGTGCGGGTTCGGCATTTGCAGGTGACGATAACTAAATGGCAAGCGCCCCCGCCTGAGGCCCTCAGGACTAAAAGATCTTGAGAAAACCAGTTTCAAATGCGCATCCTCAAGCGGCGGCCGCCCACCGCACGAGGATGGGCACAACGTGACGAGCGCTCTGGAGCCTAGAGAGAACTGACCCGACACCACCTTCCTTTGCGGCATTGCGGCGGCGCAAAAAGATTACGAGATGGAGCAGGCGTATTGCCAAATGGGTCCACCAGCGAGAGTTCGCGTTTTCCGCCTCGGCTGTGAACCCCACTTCCATTCGCGGGTCTTGCTCAGGTCGAGGTCTACTTTGCCATCGAGGGCTCATGTTGCAGCTCATAAGCAGGCGGTTGGGTAGGTCTCGGCCAGCACACGGCCCGGTGGCACTCACTGCGGTCCACACCGCAGTTGAAACTGACCACCCGACCCAGGGTTCGAAGACGGTCCCCGATCGGAACACCGAGCAGAGTGTGCTCGCGCTCCTCAAGTCACCGATATCCTTGGTGAAGACGTTGAAGGCGTGTGCAAAGGACGCCTCGGCGGAGTGATTAAACGGCTCGGCTACCGGATGCTTAGACATCGTTGACAAGGGTGCTATGGGATCATAACGTACCTGATTGGTATAACAGGTATGCCACATGATCGGAGTTCTGATCAAGCAGCGGAAGCTTTCGGACGAGGTGGCAGCGCACCTCGAACGGATGATCCGAGAGGGAGAGTTGGCCGAAGCCGACCGTCTCCCATCTGAACGGGAACTCATGCGGCAGTTCGGGGTAGGGCGGCCTTCCATCCGTGAGGCGCTGCTGCATCTGAGCAAAATGGGCCTTGTCGAGGTAAAATCGGGGGAGCGTGCCCGCGTCACTCGACCCACTCCTCAATTCGTGATTGACGCCCTTTCAGGGCCGGCTCGGCACATGATTTCGGCACCGGGAGGGGTTCACGACTTCCAGAGCGCGCGCTTGTTTTTCGAGGTCGGTCTTGCCCGCAACGCCGCTGTGCATGCTACCCCGGAAGACATTGAGAGCCTCAAGGAGGCGCTCGAACTCAACCGGCAGTCGATCGGCGATCTGGCGCGCTTCGAGCGCACGGACGTAGACTTCCATTACGTGCTGGCGGTAATCACCCGCAATCGGATCTTTACAGCTATTCACGCGGCCTTGGCTGAATGGTTGCTCGAACAGCGTCGCACCACATTGGCCAATGGTGAAGACCGCAAGGCTTACCAGGCTCATCGCGAAATCTTCGAGGCCGTCGCCGCGCGCGATCCAGACGCGTCAGAGACAGCCATGCGCAGCCATCTCGAATATGTGGCCAAGCGGTATCTGCAACTTGCGAGGCCCAAGTGATGACCGGATTTGTCGTCTGGGTCGATTTCCGCCTGAGGCCTGGTGCCCGGGACAGATTCCGAGAACTTGTCGACGCCAATGCGACCGCCTCGATGCGCACCGAGGCCGGCTGTCGCCGCTTTGACGTGACGGAGGCGCGCGGCGAACTGGATCGGGTCCTGCTCTATGAGATTTACGATAGCGAGGCCGCATTCGAGGACCACTGCCGCACCGCTCATTTCGACGAATTCAATTCGCAGACCGCGCCGCTCGTCGTGACCAAGTTGGTGACGACCTGCGACCTCGTTCTTGAAGCCACGCATTGAAGCGAACATAGGCGGATTGGCCCATTGGGGCGAACGGGAGGAAGTGCATGTCGGAGCCAAGTCTCAGGGCGTTAGCTTCTCACAGGCGGGTCAAGCTCGGTACGCTCGTCGCCGAGTTCGCCACGCCGGGAATCGGTCACATCCTGAAGTCCGCTGGCTGCGATTTCGTCTTTTTCGACATGGAGCATTCGGGATTTAGCTTGGAAACGCTGAAGAGTGCGATCCGTTATTTCGAGGCGGCCGATCTGCCGGTCATGGTGCGTGTGCCGTCGCAGGACTACCATTTCCTCGCCCGCGCCATGGACATGGGCGCCGAAGGCCTGATCGCGCCGATGGTGAGCAGCGTCGAACAGGCGCAGCACATCATCAACTCCATGAAATACCACCCTGCCGGCGCCCGCGGCGTGGCGCTGCAGATCGCTCATGACCGTTACCGTCCGGGCTCGGTCGCTGACAAATTCGAGGCCGCCAACAAGCGCTCGACGTTCATCTGCCTGATCGAGACCGCCGACGGCGTCAAGAACATTGACGGCATCGCGGGACTGGACGGGGTCGATTGTCTGTGGGTCGGACATTTCGATCTGTCCGTCTCGCTCGGCATTCCTGGCGACTTCGCCCACCCCACTTTCACTGCTGCAATGGCCAAAATCGTTGCCGCCGCCAAGAAGCACAACAAATCGCTTGGACGCTTGGTGCCCAACGTTGCCCAGGGACACGAGTTCTACGCACAGGGCTTCGATTTCATTTGTTATTCAGGCGACGTTTGGGTCCTGCACGACGCGATCGCCGACGCGGTTTCCAAGATCCGGGCCGGGTGCCAATAGGAGCGGAGGAGACGATGGACAGCGTGAAATTCAGGGTGGCGCTTTCCGGTGATTTCCGCAGGCCGGACGGCTCGCCGACCTACCCAGATTTCGATCTGGAGCCGCTGCGCAATGCGACAGGTGTCGAGATGGTGTTCCTGGAGTCAAACAGTCCGCTTCGCGGCGACCAACTTGAGAATTTCGATGCGCTGATCCTCCTCGCCCATCGTTTCGATGCCACGAGTGTCCCCAGGAGCGGCCGCCTGGCCGTCGTTGCCCGCTTCGGGGTCGGCTACGACACTGTCGACGTTGAGGCATGCACCGCAGCCGGTATTGCCTTGGTCATCACGCCCGATGGCGTGCGACGGCCCGTCGCCGTATCCGTCATCACCTTCATGCTGGCACTGACCGGCAAGCTGCTGACAAAGGACGCGCTCACCCGCAAAGGGTCTGTTGGTTTTGAGATGCGCTCCGAACATATGGGGGTCGGCCTCGTCGGGCGTACGCTTGGGTCGCTGGGCATCGGCAACATCGGTGCCGAGGTCTTCCGCTTGGCGAAGCCCTTTGACATGCAATTCATTGCCCATGACCCGTTTGCCGACAAGGGGGTCGCTGCCGACCTGGGCGTCGAGCTGGTCGGGCTGGAGGATCTGTTTCGCCGCGCCGACGTGCTGTCGGTGAGTTGCCCCCTGTCGCCCCAGACCCACCACATCGTCAATGCCGAGCGGATCGCCCTGATGAAGCCGACAGCTTACCTGATCAACACCGCGCGCGGCCCGATCGTCGACCAGAAAGCGCTGACGCAAGCACTGCAGGAGCGCCGCATCGCCGGCGCCGGTCTCGACGTGCTGGAACAAGAGCCTCCCGACGCAGACGATGCGATCCTCAAACTCGACAATGTCATCCTGGCGCCGCACGCGCTTTGCTGGACAGACCAGTGCTTTGCCGGCAACGGTGCCGCCGACGTCAAAGCGGTAATGGAGGTGCAGCGTGGCCGCGAGCCGCGCGGCGTGGTCAATCGCGAGGTGCTTTCGAGCGAGCTGTGGAAGACCAGGCTGTCTGGGCTCGCCGCCCGCTTTGGAACCTAGGAGGAGACTGATTTTCGGCGCGCCGCCGCGGCCTCTTTGCGGCGACCTTACGGGAGGAAATGCTTGACCGCTGCGCCGGCGGACGAGTGAAGCAAAAGGAAAATGGGAGGACCAAGCACTATGAACGATCGTGAAAAACGTGACTTTCAGGCAGGCCTCGAAGCTGAGGTCGACGCCTTCATGCTCGGCGAAACCACCCGCCGAACTTTCATCACCCGCTTCGGTCAGATGACCGGCATGTTGGCCGTGTCCGGCCCGCTGCTGGGGATAATGACCGATTGGGCGCTGGCGCAGCAAACATTGGAATTGGCGGACGCCACGTCGCCGCTCGGCCAGGCGCAGGCCGCAGCCCTGAAAGCATCGAAGGAAGGGCCTGCGGACGGTTCCGCCTTTCGCGCGGCGGAGGCGGCCAAGGCGCATACGGGCGTCACCCTCAACATGACCTACGAGGCTGGCCTGCAGGCACTCGACCCGCGCAATTTCAGTGGGCCGATGTGGGAGCAGCTTACCGGGATGAAGTCGAATGTCGTCGAGCTGTCGAACCCGGACCAGTACTCCAAGGCGGTCGCCGAGCACATCGCCGGCTCGGGTGCCTATGACGTCCTCGACATCTCGCCGGCCTGGACGCCGTCGCTTGCCGATGGCGGCGTCATCGCCCCTCTAGACGACTACATCGCCAAATACATGAACCCGGCAGACCTCGAGGACTATCATCCCCTGTACAAGGCGCTGCCGACCTACAAGGGTAAGATCTGGGGGTTCTTCGACGACGGCGACATGTTCGCTCTCTACTACCGCAAGGACATTTTCGAGGACCCTAAAATGGTGGAGGCTTACCAGGCGAAGTTCAACGCCAAGCTTGGACCGCCCAAGACATGGGAAGAATATGCCCAGATCGCCCAGTTCATCACCGACCAGATGGCGCCAAAGGTCTATGGCGCGGGACATTTCCGCAAGGCGGGCAGCCCCGGCAATCAGTTCGACTTTCTGCAGCAGTACCGGGCCAACGGCGGAAAACTCTTCGGCGACGACATGAAGGCAGGTTTGGTTTCGGATGCCGGCGTCAAGACGCTGACAAACATGCTGGCCGCAAACAAGGCCTCGATCCCCGGCAACAACGAGCTCGACGCCGTCTCCTTGTGGGCGGCTTTCCTGACCGGCAAAGTCGCGATGATCTATTCCTGGCCTCCTAGCGGCCGTATGGCGGCGAACTATTCGCAGTCGGCCACGGCAATCAACTTCATTCCGCAGTCTCAGATCGCCGGCAAGGTCGGCTATGCCGTGGTTCCGGGAAATCCGGAACATGCCACCGGCTACAACAAGGCACTGTCGGCCGACTCGCCCAACCCCGAGGCGGCGTATCTGTTCATGCAATGGGTATGCTCGCCACCCGTCTCGCTGGCACGTTGCATGCTGCCCTACGCGCTACGCGACCCGTACCGCATCTCGCACTTCAAGTCCGAGCTCTACGGCGCGCTCTTCCCGAGTGCCAAGGAGTACCTTGCCAACCTCAACAACTCGGCAAATGTCGGTCTGCTCGACCCGATCATGCCAGGCGCGCAGGACTACTTCTTGAGCATCGATCGCATGTGCACGGCGGTGTGGGCTGGTGCGGATCCGAAGGCGTCGCTTGAAACGGCGGCCGCCGAGTGGAACGAGACGACCGAACGACTGGGTGTGGATTCGCAGAAGGGCTTCTACACCGAGTTCTTGAAACTGCCTGGCGCCACCGCCGACAACACGGTGGAAAAACTTGGCATGGCGGTCACCCTCTGAAGGGAGGGCGGACTCTCTGGAGCAATTGGTGTTGCGGGCGCTTGGCTCGCAACACCTCCCCGCTAAGCGGCGATAGGATACGCCTATGCAGCCCACAGCCACGATCCGTCATTTGAAGGCCGCCGGCGCACCGCCCCGGCTGTCTGCCTTTGCCCAATGGGCAGACCGTCATTTCAAGTGGCTGCTGGTCGCCCCCGCTGTGCTGCTGATATTGGCACTGTCGATCTATCCGCCTCTGTTCTCGCTGGTGGTATCCTTCATCAACTACGACTTCCAGGTGCCGGGCCACGCCTTTGTCGGATTGAAGAACTTCGAGCGGGTCGTGTTCGATCCCGTAGCACGTTGGTCGCTGTTGCTGACAGCATCGCTGTCGGGCATCAGCGTCGCTATAGAATTCGTTCTCGGCCTCCTGGTGGCGCTGACAATGGTGCGCAGCTTTCCGGGCCGCGGTGTGATCATGTCGATCCTGATCGTGCCGCTGTTCATCAGCCCGGTCATCGTCGGCCAAGCCTGGACGCTGCTCCTACAGCGGCCTTTTGGACCGACCAACTATGTCCTGACGCAACTGTTGGGGCAGGAAGTTACGATCGGCTGGATGACGGAGCGCCCGTGGCTCTACGTCTCGCTGATCATCGCCGATGTCTGGCAGTGGACGCCGTTCATGTTCGTCATCCTGCTCGCCGGGCTGACCGCAATCCCACCCAATCTCTATGAGGCGGCAGAACTCGACGGCGTCAACGCCTGGCAGGTTTTTTGGGCGATCACGCTCCCGCATCTCGGGTCGATGATGCTGCTGGCGCTGACCTTCCGTCTGCTCGACGCAATCCGTATGTTCGACACCATTTTCATCATGACAGGGGGTGGCCCGGGAACACAAACCTACACGGCCTCCTATTATCTTTATACCATCGGCTTCACGCAGTTTCATCTGTCGCAGGCAACAGCAGGAAGTTGGCTGTTCCTGATCTTTACGGCGCTCATCGTGACGTTGCTGGTGCGTCGGCTCTTGAAGGTAGAACCGGTCTGATGGCCGCCGTCGCGCCCGCCCGCCGCAGGAAACGCCGGTCGTTGCCGATCGGCCGAATTCTGCTGCTGGGGTTCTTCCTGGTGTTCGTGCTGTGGCCGCTCTACTGGATGTTCAACACCTCCATCAAGCCCAGCGACGACTACCTCACCGTACCGCCTGTCTGGTTCCCCGCCGCTCCGACGCTTGTCCACTACAAAGCTGCGCTGTTCGCCTATCGTGGTCTCGACGGGCTCATCAACAGCCTGATTATTTCGCTTTCGGCCACGGTGCTTTCGGCGCTGCTCGGCACGCTGATGGCCTATAGCCTGGCGCGCTACGACACCGGCGGCAAGCATCTGTCTTTCTGGGTGCTGTCGCAGCGCTTTTTGCCGCCGATCGGGATCGTGCTGCCGGTGTTCCTGATCTATCGCCAGGTCGGGCTCTACGACACTCATGTCGGCCTGATCATCGCCTATACGGTCTTCACGCTGCCGGTGTCCGTTTGGATGATGTTTGCTTATTTCCGCGGCATGCCCAAGTCGATGGAGGAGGCGGCCCTCGTCGATGGCTGCACGAGATGGGAGGCGTTCTGGCGCGTTGCCGTGCCGCTCGCAGCACCGGGCATCGTCGCGGCGGCTGTCTTCGCCTTCATTGCATGCTGGACGGAGTTCTTCTTCGCTCTGATCTTGACCAGCCGAACTGCCTTTACACTGCCAACGGTCTTCCGCGCCTTCATCGGCTTCCAGGGCGCGCAATATGGCGAAGCCGCGGCCCTTGCCATCGTCTCCCTTGTGCCATCGATCGCCCTTGGGGTCCTTGCTCAACGTCATCTGGTGCGCGGGCTGACGCTCGGCGCCGTTCGCGGTTAGGAAAGCTCCCGCATGGCCGAAGTCAAAATTACCGGCTTGCACAAGCGCTACGGCGCGTTCCATGCCGTGCGCGGCATCGACCTGGACATTCGCGACGGCCAGTTCACCGTTCTGGTTGGACCGTCCGGCTGCGGCAAGTCCACGCTGCTCCGGACCATCGCCGGCCTGGAGGAGATATCGGAAGGCACGATCGAGATCGGCGGCGAGGTGGTCAATGATTTCCGGCCGCGCGATCGCGACGTGGCAATGGTGTTTCAAGATTATGCGCTCTATCCGCATATGAGCGTGGCCAAGAACATTGGCTTCGGCCTCAAGGCTCGCAAGATGCCGAAGCCAGAGGTCGAGGTGCGCGTGGCCGAGGCGGCACGCATGCTTGGCATCACTCCCTTGCTGGGGCGTTTTCCGCGCCAATTATCCGGCGGCCAGCGCCAGCGCGTCGCCATCGGCCGCGCCATAGTCCGCAACCCCCGCATCTTTTTGTTCGACGAGCCGCTGTCCAACCTCGACGCACAGCTTCGCGACGAAATGCGCGGCGAAATCAAACGCCTTCACCAGGACATTGCGACAACGATGATCTACGTCACCCATGACCAGATCGAAGCGATGACGTTGGCTGACCGCATCGTGCTGATGCGCGACGGGTTGATAGAGCAGCAGGGCGCGCCACTCGAGTTGTTCGAGCACCCGGCCTCCACGTTCGTCGCTGGGTTCCTGGGTTCGCCGCGGATGAGCTTCCTGCCAGGCACCCTTGCCTTGGACGCAGGCGCCGCTGCCATCCGGCTCGCGGATGCACTGCTGCCCTTAGCGCCCGGCAGGGGGCTGAAGGGCGTCGCGGACGGACAGCAGGTGCTGCTCGGGTTGAGGCCAGAACACCTCACTCGTGCGCACACTCCCATGCCGGAGCAGGGCACGTTTCGCTATGAGGCAACGATCGACCTGCTGCAGCCGACCGGCTCGCGCAGTTACGCGACATTCCGACTGGCCGGCGCGCCGGTGATGGCTGAGCTGCAGGCGCACGATGTCAGCCGTCCGGGCGAGAAGCTTGCGATCGACATCAACATGAACCGGGCCTCGATCTTCGACGCCACGACGGAGCGGGCAATTTGACCTCGACAGCTTCCCTGGCAGTCCGCTTGTGTGGCACCGAACAGCTCGAGGCACCGCTGCGCACACTGCGCGCCGGATCCTTGTCGGTCGCGTTCGACAATGGGGCGTTGCGTTACATCCACGTCGGGACGATCGAGATCTTGCGCGGAATCTCGTTTCTTGTACGGGACGAAAACTGGGGAACATGTACCACCGTTCTCGATGATCTCCGGATCGACGAGAGGCCGGATGCGTTCGCCATTGAATACCGTGCAACATGTGCCGCAACATCCGGCCGCCTGATTTACCGGGCGCGCGTCTCAGGCCGTGGCGATGGTGCGCTGTCGTTTGTGGCGGAGGCAGAGCCCGAGACTGACGTTTTGACGAATCGGACCGGCTTCGTCGTCCTTCATCCGATCGAGGGCTTAGCCGGCAAGCCGATAAAGGTGCTGCATGAGGATGGTCACGACGAGCTATCGTTCTTTCCGGACCACATCGATCCAAAATGTCCGTTCACCGACATCCGGGCTTTGTCGCACGAAATCGCGCCTGGGATCTGGGCGACATGCACCATGGAGGGTGATGCCTTTGAGATGGAGGACCAACGCAATTGGTCTGACGCCTCCTATAAAACATATGTCCGCCCTCTGCGTCGCCCGTGGCCTTACAGACTGCCCAAGGGCCAGAAATTCACGCAGGCCGTCCGGCTTCACGTGTCAGGAACGCTCCCTGCCGGGACGTCTGAAAATCGCAATCCACTCATCAACCTGACGATCGGCGGACCGGTCGGCCGAGTGCCCCGCACTGGCGTCGGCGTCGCCGCCGACGAGGCAAAGCACGCGCTCGAAACCCCCGAGCTCCTACCACGAATGGCTCCGCAGTGGATGGTCTGCCAGGTCGATCTCCGGATCGCACACGGCCAGGACGAACTAGAAAGCTACGCCGCGCTCGCACGGCTGACCGGCGCTGGCGTGGTCCTCGAGATTATCACCAAGGGCACGCGCGATCCATTCGGCGAATTGGCGCCGGTCGCGGATGCTGTCCACTCACTCGGCCTCAAACTAGAAGCTGTCTCCGTCTTTCCGGCGCAGGACATGATATCCGTACAGCCGGGAGCACCGTGGCCGACTATGCCCAGCTTCCACGAAAGCTACTCCGCCGCTCGCCGGGCTTTCCCGGGCATCGCGCTGGGCGGCGGCATGGCCGCTTACTTCACCGAACTCAACCGCAAGCGTCCGCCAGCCGAAGCGCTCGACTACGTGACCTTCACCACCTGTCCAAGCGTGCACGCCGCAGATGATGTCTCGGTGATGGAGACACTTCAGGCAATCCCCCATCTAATCCGCTCCGCGCATGCTTTCATGGGGGAACGCTTGCCACTGCGTATCGGTCCCATCCAGCTCGGCTGCCGTGAGAACCCATACGGAAAATCCACTGCGCCGAATGAAGCGAACGCTCGCGTCTGTCTATCGCGCATTGATCCTCGTCAGCGCGGGCTGTTCAATGCGGCTTGGACTGTCGGATATTTCGCGGCCTGCGCTCGCGAAGGAATCGAGGCCGTCGCGTTCGGTGACTTCGCCGGCCCCTTTGGCCAAATCCATAGGAAGGCTGATTTCATGCAGCCATGGTATGACCAGCAGGATGGCCCAACGGTCTATCCCGCTTTCCATGTCTTGGCTGGTCTCTCAAAGATCGGCGGAGCCACCTTGCTGTCCGTAGGAACTTCCGGCTGTGACGGCGTCGTGACGATCGCGGCTGAAAAAGATCGCCGCGTGACCCTGTGGGTCGCTAACCTTACCGCCAAGACGCAATCTGTGCGGCTTTCGGATTCGCCGAGCAGCGCCCGCATTGCTCTTCTCGGCGCCGAGCAGTTCGAGCGGGCGGCAACCGATCCCGACTTCATGGAAAGTTCCGCAAGACCGCTGGATGATCAAAGCATCTCGCTTGGCGCCTACGCCGTCGCGCGAGTCGACCTCGATCGATCATCTTAGGCCTAGCCGATGTTCGCTGTTTGGCCAAACCCCCGTCAAGGATGAGGGTGGTAGTTCCATACTCTAAGGCAGCGCGCGGGATCCATCTCGCTTATACGTTCTACTATCGCGACGGCGACCAGGCTCGCCAGGTTCCGCCTGCCGAGACGCCAAGTTTTGAGGCCGCTCGCGCCGAAGCGATCCGTTGCGTAATTGGCCTGTTGGCTGATCTGGGCGATGACGATATGACCGGATGGTTAGTGCGCATGCGCGATCAGGCAGGCAACGAGCTTTGCACGATCAACGTTCTGCGAGGCCGAAGCCGCACCGCAAACGGAAACAAGCCGGTTAGGCAGCACCGCTCACGTCTGTGTCGATACGCCAGCCCTTATTCAATTAGATCGTCGGCGGTCGGAACTTTTGTGATGTTGAGCCCTTGTCCATTGAACAGTGGAGGTACCAATGGCTAACCTGGGAAAATTGGCGATCGCGATGCTCGGCGTCTTGGCATACCAAAATCGCGACAAGATCGGCGACATGATCCGTGGAGCGGGTGATCGCAACCCAAATGATCCGCAAGGCGGGATCCTGGATCAGCTTTCAAAAGGCGTTTCGGGGACCGCGCTTGGCGATATTCTCGACCGGTTCAGAGGGGCAGGCGCCGGATCGAAGGTCGATTCGTGGGTAGGCACCGGGCCGAACGAGCCGATCCAGCCGAGCGATGTGGAAGCAGCCATAGACGAAGACACCCTGACTTCCCTCTCGATGCAGACCGGCCTTTCGCGCGAGGAGCTCATAAGCCGGATCACGCGAGATTTGCCTGAGGCCGTCAGCAAAATGACGCCTGCTGGTGAATTGCCCGTTGAGGCGCCGAAAAAGCTCCGGTGAGACGACCTTGCTCGACGACGTGCCATCGCACAGGACGCAAGCGAATTCAGGCGGTCAAAGCGATATCTAAGGTGACGGCTATCCATCAGGGAGAGATACTAAATCGTACTGGCGCGCGAGTTGGCATGATCGGGCAGGGCGGTCACGATGGTGATACAGCAAACGTACTTGCCGAGTTGGATCTATTGGCCGCGCTACTCGATTCCCGCTGGCGCATTCCAGGCACATCAATTCGTTTTGGACTGGATGCGCTCGTAGGTCTGGTCCCCGTACTCGGAGATGCGGCGACGGGCATTGTCTCGGCCTACATCGTCTTGCGAGCTCGAAACGTCGGTGCCGGAAATGGCTTGGTCGCCCGCATGCTAGGCAACGTGCTGCTGGATACGCTCGTAGGAAAGTGTTCCAATTCTCGGCTCGATCTTCGACGTCTATTTTAAGGCGAACAATCGCAACGTCACTCTGTGAGGCGGATAACCAATCGTCGCGATGCAATTCTTCTAAAAGGCTCGGAACCGACAGGGGCGCTGGGGCTTGAGTCGCGATTCCTGGAGTCGCGAGTATATGACCAGTGCCATTGACCGGCTTTCGTTCATCGAGTTCCAATCGCCCACACTGGTCGAGAAAGCTCCCGAAGGCGGAGATTGGCTTCACGAGATCAAATATGACGGCTACAGGACGCAGCTGGTCGTTGAAGGCGGAAAGGCGCGAGCATTCACGCGTCGCGGCTACGATTGGTCCCACCGTTACAAGGGGATTGTTCAGGCCGCGGCAAGCCTGCCGGTCAAATCCGCTATCATCGATGGTGAAGCTGTCGTCCTGGGCGACACCGGCCTGCCGGACTATCAAGCCCTGGAACGGGAACTGGGCAACCCAAGTTCGCTACGGATGACTCTCTACGCTTTCGACCTCCTGTACCTCGATGGCCGTGATCTACGGGAACAACCGTTAGTGAAGCGCAAGGCTGCGCTGAAGAAGCTGCTGACCGAAACCGAGCCAACCCTGACTTATGCCGAGCATCTGGAGGTGAACGGCAAGGATATGTTCGACCATGCCTGCCGGATGGGCATAGAGGGAATCGTATCGAAGCGAGCGGATGCTCACTACCGCTCGGGCGTCCAGACCAGTTGGGTCAAGGTCAAATGTGTCAAGAGCGACACTTTTCCAATCGTGGCTTTCGTCGAGAAACTTGGCGCGCAGCCGCGCCGCATCGCATCGTTGTACATCGGCAGGCGAGAGGGCGACCGGCTGCTTTATGCCGGGAAGGCCCAGACCGGCTATACGCTGGACGCAGCCCGGCGCGTTAGGGAGCGGCTTGATCCGCTCGTAGTCGCCAAGTCACCGCTGTCGGAGCCGATCAAAAAGCCCAAGGCGACATGGGTCAAACCAGACGTTCTCGCCGAGGTGCAATTCAGTGGCGTGTCGGACCGGGGCATCTTGCGTGAGGCGGTCTTCAAGGGACTCCGCGAGGACCTTCAGGCAATCCCGCCCAAGCCTCCATCGCCGTCCAAGCGGAGGTCGGAAGGCCAACACGGCGTCCCGCGCGAGAACATTCTCCAGCTGCTACCCGATGCGGTTGCACCTTCCAAGGAAGAGCTGGCAGACTATTGGCGGCGGGTCGCTGATCAAGCTCTAGTTCATCTGGTTCGGCGACCGCTGAAGCTGGTCCGCCACGCCTCCGGCGCAACCTTCTATCACAAGGGACCGCTACCTCGGATACCGGCGTCCGTGCACCAACTCCGCGTTCAAAAGCGCGAAGGCGGCGAAGGCATTCGGGTATGGATAGATGACATGGATGGTCTGGTTGGCTTGGTCGAGATGGATGCCGTTGAGCTTCATCCTTGGAACGCGACGATTGACGACATCGAACATGCGGACCGGCTCGTCCTCGACCTTGATCCCGGA
Source organism: Mesorhizobium sp. M0626 (assembly GCF_040320665.1). NCBI lineage: Bacteria > Pseudomonadati > Pseudomonadota > Alphaproteobacteria > Hyphomicrobiales > Phyllobacteriaceae > Mesorhizobium > Mesorhizobium sp. M0626. The sequence continues at coordinate 175,008 of NZ_JAMYQD010000016.1, forward strand.
GAAGGCGTCCGATGGGACGCTGTGATCGAGGCCACGCTGGCGCTACGGGGCATCTTGGAAGCGGCAGGCTTGGAGAGCTGGCCAAAGGTCACTGGCGGCAAAGGCATCCACTTGATGGCACCGCTCGTTGCGAAGATGACCCATGACAGCGCCCGGAAACTGGCCAAGTCGCTCGCCCACCGTCTGGTTGATACCGATCCTGACCGATACCTGTTGTCAGCTGACCCCGCCGCCCGAGGAGGCCGGATCTTTCTCGACTATCTCCGCAACGGACGGGGCAATACCGCAATAGGCGCTTTTTCCCCGCGAGCGCGGCCCGGCTTTCCAATTGCCCACCCGGTCACATGGAAGCAAGTCGAGGCGGGCATCCGGCCAGACGTTTTCACGCTCGCGCAGCCTTTCAGACCCGCTCGCCGAAAAGCCGCGTAGTGCGTCGCGACCATCAGCCGGTATCAGCGAGTTTCCTTGCCTCGCGTCCGAGCCTCTTCCGGTCGTTGCCGTGTTCTCTGATTAGCTCGCGCGTTCTGGCGTGATACGATGCTGTTTGGCGAAATAGCCAACCTCATAATCTTCATCGACTGATACACGGTTGCGATCTCGAAAATCACGCTTGCTCTTATCGTCTGCCATCATCTTTCCTCCTGATCAGAGAAACAACGACCGACGTTGTATGTTCCCGGCGCCTCACTTCGGCCGCCAGAGGCGCGGGCTGTCCGACCGTACTAGGGCCGCAGCCATTGCGAAGGTGATCTGGCGAAAGTTGGTTGGCCAAAGGCAAGGGTGATTTCGTTTGCTGTTCGGGATAGCTGACCGTCGATCGAGCCTGTCTGCGGGCCTCTTGGTTTTTTACGACGCCAGTCGGAACCCAGACGGGTCGCAGATGATTCAGATGCGCATCCGGGCTATCAACGAGGATCGTGAGCAAAATGGCGGGGGGTGACCACGAAGGCGACAAAACTGCGCTCCGGGAGCCCAAGGTTTCGTCTAGGACGCATGACCCGGGTCACAGCGCCGCGGCACGAGTTCGACTTCATCACCAAGGTCGGCCGCATAGACCACGCCGGAGCTCTCGCAATGTTGCAGAGGCATATGGGAGATATAGAGGCGGTCTTTTTCGGAACTGATGTTTTGGCTAAAGCGCTAGACCAGCCTGCCGAGTGACGCTCAGTTAATCCCTATCGCGGCGCCCAGCCAGCCTTTCCGTTGCCGCTCAGTAAGCCGGCACAAGGCGCGTGTTTCGCAACGGCAAGGCCATGGTGAACTGCAAGCCGTCACGATGGTAGTTCAATTCGATCTTGGCGTTGCATTGCACGGTCACGACTTTTTCCAGAAGTGTCGTGCCAAACCCCCGGCGACTGGGCTGCTCGACTTTCGGCCCATCTCGTTCCCGCCAGTCAAGATTGACGATCTGTGTATCGCCGGACCCGCCTAACGACCAGCGGACATCAAGGCGGCCTCCCGTTTGCGAAAGCGCGCCAAACTTCGACGAATTGGAGGCCAGTTCGTGGAAAGCCATCCCGACAGGGACCGCAATGTCGGCGACTAGCGCTACGTTCGGGCCTTCCAGAACGATACGCGGCCTGTCGCGCGTCTCATAGTGGTCAAGCTCGCTTTCGAGCAGCTTGTGCAGGGAGGCAGTCTGCCAATAATCGTCGGTAAGCATCGAATGGGTCTGGGCCAGGGAAACGAGCCTGGCTGAAAAATCGCGTACGAAATCATCGACGTTGCCGCTCGACTTGGCCGTCGCGCCCATCATGGCGCGAACGTTGGCCAGCGTGTTCTTGACGCGGTGATGCAGCTCGCGGATGAGCAATTTCTGCCGATCGGCGACCTCCCGCTTCTGTTCGATGTAGGACTGGACCTCACGCTGGCGGGCGCGGGCACGCAAGGCGGAGCGCACCGAGTTGGCGAGGCTCGAAGCCAGAAATGGCCGTTCAAGCACGATCAGATAGCGGTCCAGAAATGCCATCCGCGTGTCGACTTCGTTCCCCCGCATCGTCAGAAGCACGATCGGAAAATCCGACCATGCGGGTTGGGCTTCAAGCCAGGCCGCAAACTGCGTTCGATCGGAACTGAGCAGGGCCTCCTCGGCCACGACAAGGCACTGAGCCTCGTCGAGAAGCGGCACTGCCTCTTCCAAGCTGCCGCACACACGCGAGGCAATCTGGTTTGTAGCCAGGATGGAGGCCGCGATCCTCGCGTCACGGCCAAGCGGCGCCAGCACGAGAACGGCGGGGCTGGACGACATCACAGCGCCTTATTCCTCAGAAGGTCTGTCGGCTTGCCTTCAAATTCCGGAGATCCCATCAGGATGCCGCGGAATTGTTCCAGTGGCTCACCTACGGCCACGCCGTTACCGCCGATTTTAAACTCACGAATCGTCTCTTCGTGGGGGCCGACACGTTTCTTGACAACGGAAATCGCGCGTCTCAACTGACCTGCGTTCTCGAAGAAGCGCAGAAGCATGATGGAATCGCAGAGATAGGTCATGTCGACCGGCGCTGCCGTTTGCCCAAACAGCCCGTGATTGGCCAACAGCAGGATCGTCGCCACTGCCTTCTGATTGAGATAGGTGAGGATCTCGTGCATCTGAAGCACCAGATGTTGTTCTTCGGACATGGCATTGAGATAGCCAGTTAGGCTGTCGATCACGACGATCCGCACATTGGATTCTTCGACGGCCGCTTGGATGCGCGAAGACAATTCGCCTGGTGAAAGCTCAGCCGGATTGACAGATTCAAGCATCAGCGTGCCGTCCTCGGCAAACGGCTCCAGGTCCATGCCGAGCCCGGCGGCGCGCGCCAAGAAGATGCGCTTTGTCTCGTCAAACAACAGCACCAGCACACGCTCGCCACGCTCGAGTGCGGCATAGCAATAGGTGCAGGCAATGGTAGACTTGCCAACGCCAGACGGCCCCATCAGCATCGTGCTGGTACCACGGGCCAGCCCGCCGCCAAGCAGGGTGTCGATCCGGTTGTTGCTCATGGCCGGCGTATCATGCTCGGCCACCTCATGCTCGGCTGCAACGAGCCGCGGATAGGCGATAACGCCGCCTGGGCGAATGACGAAATCGTGAAAGCCGCCCCGGATCTGCACGCCGCGCATTTTGATCACGCGTAGCCGCCGACGCTCTCCACCATAGACGGGCGACAGCTGCTCCATCCGAATGACGCCGTGACTGATCGAATGCAAATTGAGGTCATCCTGCTCAGCGGTCAGGTCGTCGAGCATAAGCACCGTCACATTGTTGAGCATGAAGAAGCTCTTCAATGCCAACACCTGGCGCCGATACCGCAATGACCCTTGCGATAAAAGTCGAATTTCAGAGAGCGAATCGAACACCACGCGATCGGGTCTGACGCGTCCGATCTCGGCCATGGCAGACTGCACGGTTTCGCCGAGTTCCAATTCCGAGGAATGGATCAATGTCTGTAGCTGCGCAGGATCGAAACTGAGCTCCGGCGGCACAAGTTCAAGAATTTGCACCCCCTTCAGATCCCAGCCGTGACGGCCAGCAACCGAGAGCAGTTCGCGCTTGCTTTCTGACAAAGTGATGTAAAGGCATGTCTCGCCATTCTTGGCGCCCTCGATCAAAAACTGGAGGCCAAGAGTGGTTTTTCCAGAACCTGGTTTCCCTTCGATGAGATGGGAGCGGTTCCTGGCGTAGCCGCCACGAAGAATGTAGTCGAGGCCGCTAACTCCAGTTGTGATCGCCGAGGCGTCGTCTCTGTCCAACTAATCCCCCAATGTAATTTCGAGAACCAGATAACGACGGGCACCTTTCGCGGTTCCACGTCTCTCGGTGAGCGCCCTTGTCGTGAGACTCACGAAAAGGCGACAAGAAACGCGGCAAAAAAGGGCGCCGTACCTCTCGGAGCCCTTTTTCAAGTTCAGTTTGGAACCGGCGACCTACCAGCCTTGCCGGCCATACCAGTCATCGATGTCGCGCCGAGCGCGGTCCTTCTCAATGCCGTAGCGCTCCTGAATCTTGCCTTCCAACTGATCGCGGTTACCGGCAATACGGTCCAGATCATCGTCTGTGAGTTTGCCCCACTGTTCCTTGACCTTGCCCTTTACCTGCTTCCAATTGCCTTCGACACGGTTCCAGTCCATGGCACCTATCCTTGTTTGTTTCGGACTGAGAAAAACGCCGTAACGCTACCGGAGTTCCCGTCAAGTTTGAGCAGATCGACCGATCGAAGCGTGGCGAGGTAGGCGGCCCCGAAGCAACCCGCTCTGGAACGCGATGATGGCTTGCCGCGCCGGCTGTGTTCTCCACACTCTTGGCCACAGTCGCTCGCGAGACCAGCTTCGTTGGACAAACAGCGACAGGGATAGCGTGAAGCCAACTATGCTGCGTTGGTCATCCAAGCCTGGCGTCAGATACTAATTCTTGCTGTCGGGAGCCATGTTCCCTGCGGCTTTTGCCCTGAAGCGCCTTACCCGGCTGCGTGTGCCGCAGCTCTCATCCGAGCACCACCGTCTGCGCCCGCCACGCGAGGTGTCGATGAAAAGCCAACCGCAGTTCGGCCCGGTGCACTCGCGCACGCGGCGGCGGTCATTCCTGGACACCAAAAACTCGGCTGTCTCAAAGGCCACGCGGTGGCCGATCGTGTTCAGGCTGGCTGCGTCGGTCCACTGCCAAGCGAGGCGGTCGCCGGACGGGAAAAGCGAGCGCTTCGGCAGGGCTAGGGCGACTGCATCGCGCACGATTTGCAAGGCATCGTCCGGCACCCGGGCGCCTGCCGCCTCGGCCTGGAGAGCCGCGTAAACGGCCTCGCGCAAAATCTTGGCCTTTTCCAATGCCGCCTCCGCAAGGAGCGGGCGGGCGGAAGCCTCCGCGAGCAGTGCTCGCGCCTCATCGACGTCGATCAAATCGGCACGTCCAGCCCAGACGACCAGGTCGGCATAGGTCTGCAAGACGTCTGGCCCCCACACATCGCGTCGCGCGTCCACCGTGTTGACGAAGTCCAGGCAGGGGTGACCGCCAACCATGCGCATGTCGACGATAGTCTTCGCACCATCCATCCCGGAAACATCGGTTGGCGGAACCGTATTGGCAAGAGGCCGTTGTAACGAAATAAACGTCTTTTGGCCGTTACGACGAACCAACAACGCCCAGCGAAGGCTGCTTCCGATGAACCGCAACACAGCGACATTTCTGGTTTTATGTGTGATCTGGGGCACCACGTGGATCGGTATCAAGGCAGGGATCGCCACCGTGCCGCCTCTGATGTTCGCAGGCACGCGTTTTACAGTAGCCGGCTTGCTGATCCTCAGCGCGACGCGCCTAAGGGGCGCTGCTCTACCACGGGTGGCGAAAAGGAGTTGGCCGCGTCTTTTCGTTGTTACGTTGTTCATGATTCCGCTTTGCTATGGCCCACTCTTTTGGGGCATGCTCTACGTCGATACGGGCACCGCGGCTGTTCTTGAGCTTTCGCTGACCCCCGTCACGCTGCTTGGGTTTGCGTTGCTTCTGGGGGACGAACGCTATGACGGCCGCAGGCTCTTTGCGATTTTGCTCGGTGCGGCCGGTCTGTGCGTCCTGTTCGGGCCCGAAGCCTATGCTGGTTGGACACACGCAGACCAGCAGGGCAGGGGGCTCCGGCTGCTGGCGATGACAGCGGTGGCGTCGGCAGCTTTAATCTATGCATGGGGTTCGGTGCTCGCGCGGCCGCTTCTTGAGGTATATTCATCGGACTTCATCGCCGGCTTCACCACCCTTTTCGGGGGCGCATTCCTAATTCTCATCTCACTCGTTGTGGAGCCAGGCGCGGCCGCGGCTCTAAAAGGCAATTGGGGCTGGCCGGCCTGGGTCGGGTGGCTGTTCCTCGTGCTGTTTGGTTCGTTCATAGGCTACACTCTATTTATCCGGCTCCTGCACGAAATCGGCGCCTCGCGCGCCGGAGCATTTGCCTTCGTCTCACCCGTCATTGCCGTCGTGCTTGGCATCATCACCTACGGCGAGGAGGTTAGCCTGATCGACATCATCGGCATGGCTATCATGCTCTTCGCAGCGTTTCTTGCGCTACGCGAGCGCAAACAGGAAACATCATCCGCTTCCCCGCCGTTGATTCCACGCTCCGCGCGGGCTGATGGCAGAATATGAAAGACGGCGCGCGCATCCAGCCGCCAATCAGCCTTGAGACGGAAAAGCACAAGGTTCGCGTCTATGCGAAAAGAGGGCTGTCCCGGCAGCGTATCCCGCCTACCACCGGCGGCGAGGAAAGCTCCAGCTCATATGACAACACTAGTCGGCGAGGGATTTTGCCGAGTTGCTGTCAAGATTGCAGGCGGGATTTGATGGAAAAATCGCGAGGCTGCAATCAGTGACCTATTCGTTCCGATGGCAATGCAGGCTATCCGCCAACACGTCGACAAGCTGTCAGCCGCATCGCTTCAGTTCCGCCACCTGAACGCCGAGACGGAATGCCTGACCATCGGCATAAGAACGTGCATAGCTTTCTGCTTCGAACGGAAACGTCAGGGTGCTGCCGTAGGCGGTGATGCGGACCGTCCACTTCTTGTCGCGAACGAGTTCGACCGAATTGTCGGGCGACGTCATGATTTCCTCCGGCACCAGCAAGGCGAAGGCACGGATAACGTCGCAAAGGTCGTTTGAATGCAAACAATCCGACACGCTCATGTCGCTTGTTCTATACGCCCAGACTTTCTCTCGATTAGAGCAGCGCCCGGCTGCAATGTCGGTGGCGTTAAGTCCCCTAGCTGCCAAGACCTTTCCCATTGGGTCGGTCCCCTTGCGGCCTCACGCAGCGACCTTTCTGAACCCAATCGCCGAGATCGTCAGCCCGCAGTGTCTTCGAGAGAATAGCCGGCAAGCCGCAGGGTGCGAATGGCAACTCTGCGACGACTGCTTCAACAACTTTCGCGACTGGCTCATGTGAACGTCGACCACCTGGGCGCTCACACTGGCTTTCTGCGAGCAGCCAGCTGCGATGAATTCATCACGGCTGATCACCTTTCAGGATTGTCGAGCATGTGGCGCAGCAACTTGAACTCGATCGGCCCAAGAGGAATCTCCCCGGTGCTGCAAACACGGTGGCATCGAGCTCCATCTCGACGTCGCGATATGTCAGTGGTCTGCGCTTCTGCGCCAATTTCGTGACGGTAGCCCAATCGCGAGCCTTCGCAGGTGGTCGAGGAGCTATTGCGGCGCAATGGTCTGATGAAGCGTTCGTCGACCCCGGGCTGCAACAGCCTGTGCTGACCTTCAGCACCTGGGGATATCAAGGCGACACAGGGCAGGGAATTGGTCCGGGCCATCCCGCTTCAGCCGGCCGCTCCCGTCGCCAGCTCATTGTCTGGCCGACAGTCCAGCACAATTCCCACGCACCGCCTTTTCGCGGCAAGACCTATCGCGTCACCGATCGAGCGGGCCAGCTTGCTGCCGAAGCCATCCACCTGCAGAATGTCGCCTAGGAGCAGGTAGAACTCCGCATCCTGCGAGGGAGATGCACCGGCCGCCGGCTCCGTCGAACTCAGCGAGGGAAACGGAAGTCAGCTCTTCGCAGCCCAACTTCGAGAGCAGACGTTCCTGGATTGGCCTTGGCACATTTATGAACGGTCGATTCCAATGGCTGTCAAAGAATACAGCGCGACATTGAGGGCGCCAGCGAACCAGCTCGAAACCGGTCGAGCTAGTAGCCGGGCCGGGTCAATCCGAGACAATTTCGTAGTGAAGAAGCTGGGCTTCGTCGAGTGCCGACTTCACTCCAGGCGAGATGACGCCGCAGCCGAAGAGGATAATATCTTCACGGCGTACGAATACTTCATGGCCCAGTCCCATGGACACAAATGTGCCCGAAGAGCTTCGTTCGAGAAGCCGAGCTCTGCCATTCAATATGGTGAAGGCGGCGTGGCGCCTCGATACCCAGGGCCGCTCGACGATGATATCGCATTCCGCCGATCTGCCGACTGTCACGGATTCGCCGTTTCGACAGGATCGCAGCTGATCTCTGTAGCGGATGACCAGATGAATCTGCCGCGGCAGGACCGAGCGTCTATCTGTAGTGGCGCCATGGCTGGTGATCTGCGTACCGGGGCCCCCATCGTCGCTCCACAGGGTATAGACATCGAAGAACTCTTGCTTCCCCTTCAAGGCCATTTTGTCGAGGAGCCGCAGGCCCTTGCGGCTTCTCGGGGAAAGGGCTTCGCAGAAGCTCTGGCTGATCAGCACCTCTCCGGGGTTCGCCGTGGTGGACAACCTTGCGGTGACATTGACAACGTCACCGAATATCGCGCCCCGCGCGCGAATGACCGCCCCGAAATGCAATCCGATACGGGCGCTTAACGGACCTTTAGTCAGTTGGTGGCTGATTTGGCAGACGGCCGTCAGCGCCATTTCCGGGCTCTCGAAGAGGCTGAGTATGTCATCGCCCTTCGAGTAAATGAAATCACCACCGTGTTTGGCGACGATCTCGCGCATCGTGTCCAGGCAATCCGAGACCTGCTGTAGAGCGGCATCGTCTCCGATCCGCTCATAGAGTGGCGTGCTGCCCACGACATCAGCTAAGAGGACTGCGGCAAGAAGCGTTTCCTGGTCCATCGATCTCGTGTCCGACCCAAAAAGTCAGCGTGCGTGTATAACACACGAGGTTGCCTGCGACATATCTGCTCGTGCGCCTGGGGCCGGGGCGATGCTTCAGGTGATCGTGGCGGACGGACGGGCGTATGCCATTCGTCGGCTTCGTGCCGACATCCAGAACCCTCTTCGCCCCAATCGTTCGCGACTTCGGTGCTATGAGTGGACTTGGTCTTTTTAGGTTCGGAAAGGCTGACCGAGTTGCAACGGGCGACGGCCTTCTCATGCACCATCAACCACGACCCGATCTCGGCCCTCCGACTTCGCACGGAATAGTGCCAGATCGGCGGCTTTGACGAGATCATTCGGGCTCTCGTTCGTATTTGGGACCGGTGGCGACGCCAACGCTGTGCTTTGCGATACGATCACGGATCCATTGATCAGATTTCAGGTATATTCTCTTTGAAGATCACCTGAAGTCGTGGTTGATGCGGTTCATAGTTCAGGTGCCTGACAGAGTGGCTTAAAATGTTGAGCGCTTCCCGCGCCTCGACGCGCGGATTTTGATCTATGACCGCATCGAGCGTCCCATCCAACAAAAGTTCCTTGGTGCCGTCTGTCACCTCGTGGCCGAGAAAGAGAATGTCTTTGGCGCGTCCACGCTCCTTGAGCGCCCGAGCGATGCCGGTGTTGCCGGCGCCGACATTGTAGATCGCGGCAAGATCGGGGTGCCGGTCCAGAAGCGCTGATGCTTCCGAATAAGCCTTCTCTCGGTCATCCAGCATTTCGCGCATCTCGACGATCTTGAGGTTGGGCGACTCCTCGGTCAAGATGTGCCGGAATCCCATCTCGCGTTCCTCATGGCCGCGGTAGGACAGCGAACCGGCGAACAGCGCCACCTTGCTTGGGCGTTCGGATCCCATGAAGCGGTTGAGCAGATAGCCGGCCAGCCGCCCCGCGGCGCGGTTGTCGATGCCGATATAGGCCACTCTCGGAACATGCAGGATGTCGGAGGCGATGGTCACCACCTTGACGTCATTGGCTGACAGCGAGCGGATCGCCTCGCGCACCGTTGGATGATCGAGCGCGATCACGCCGACGCCTTGTGTCTGTCCACGCAATTCTTGCAGCAGGCGGGCGAGCCGGTCGGGGTTGAAGCCCTCTATGGTGGCGATGTGGACGTCAAGATCGGGGCGCGCTAGGGCCTGCGCCTCGATGTGTCGATGCAGCATCTTGATGAAGGAATTGGTGCCGGCCGGCAGGGCGAAGTCGAGACGGATGACCTCTCCAGGTGAGGGCCTGGGCGGCGCTCCGTTCGGGCCTTCCGCGATGTAGCCGAGGCGCTGCGCCATTTCGAGCACGATCTCACGCGTGCGCGCCCGCACACCGGGCCTGTTGTTCAGCACGCGGTCGACGGTGGCGGCGGAAACGCCGGCTTCCCGGGCTATGTCAGTCAAGGTGGAACGCACCGTCTTCATCTCCTCAATGCATCAGATCGCACAATGCCGCTAGCCCGTCCGACGGCCACAGCTGCCAGCCATCAGCGATTCTGATGGGAAATGATGTATCGAGCCTTAGCCGATGCGCAAGGAGGTTGGGCTAAATCGCGTCGCCCGGCGTGATAGTCGCGTGCCAGAAAGGCAGATTTCCCATCAAATCGAGGCATTGAGCCCGTGTGTCGACCTTTGCATGACGTATTTTCTCCGCGGTTGCGGTGTTACGATGTATTTTGAGTATTTATGATGTTGACAGCCTTCCGGTGCTGCCGTCAATATCCCTCAACGGGCTCGTGGAGGAAACATCGGCCCTGAGGGAGGAATTCCAATGTCTGATTTGATCCGCATATCGCGACGCGGCTTGCTGGCGTCCGGAGGGAAGGCGGCGGCGTTCGTGGCTGCGGCCGGTATCGCACCGCAATTCATCCGTCCCGGCCGTGCCGTTGCGGCCGACGCGCTGGCGCCAGGCATGGTAGGCGGTCCCACCGGTTTCGAGGGCGCCGAGCGCTATCAATATGGCGCCGACACGCCGGAAGCCCGTGCCGTTGAGGCGGCCAAGGCCTTGAAGGGAGCTGGCAAGGCACCGGCCAAGATCGTGCTTGGCCTGTCGGATGGCTCGATTGGCCAACTCACACAGCCTTTCCCTGCGGGTGCGCCGTCGATCAAGGAGCTGTGGGAAAAGGAAACCGGCATCCAGATCGAGATCGTCGGCCTGCCGAACGGCCAGGAATTCACCAAGACGATGCAGGACATCTCCACCAAGGGTGGGGCCTATGACATCTACTCGACGGAATGGAACCGCCTCGGCGACCTTGCCGAGACCGGCGGCATCGCCAAGCTCGACGACTTCGTCGCCCAGTACAAGCCCGAATGGGACGATCCCAAGACCGGCTATGTCGACGGCGCCAAGGGCGTGTCGCTGCTCAACAAATATCGCGGGTCCAACTATGGCGTGTCGCTGGACGGCGACTTCCAGACCTGGGTCTACCGCACCGACCTGTTCGGCGACGCTGCCGAGCAGAAGGCGTTCAAGGACAAATTCGGCTACGATCTGGCGCCGCCGAAGACCTGGAAGCAGCACAGTGACATCGCGGGCTTCTTCCAGCGGCCCGACAAGGGCCTGTTCGGCTCCACCGACCTGCGCAACCAGGGCTGGGGCTACACCAACTGGTATCAGCGCTATGTCTCGATGGCATCGCCCAACCAGTTCCTGTTCGGCGACGACGGCAAGCCGCTGATCAATTCCGAGCACGGCATTGCCGCCACCAACGAATATGTCGGCTCGCTGGTTCATCACTCGCCGGACGCGATCTCCTGGGGCTGGCCGGAGCAGTATGGAAATTTCGCCAAGGGCGGCGCGGCGATGACCTGCGCCTTCTCGAACCTGCCGAAATTCCTCGACAATGCCGGCAACAAGGATTCTGCCGTCACCGGCAAGATCGGCTCGATGCTGCCGCCCGGCCGCGAAGTCGACGGCAAGCTGATCAGCCGTTCCGTGCTGTGGTTCTCGCTGACCGGCATGGTCTCGTCGCAGTCGAAAAACCAGGAGGTCGCCTACCTTTTGCTGCAGTGGCTGGGCTCCGCCCGCATCTATGCCTGGATGAGCGCCAATCCGGGCGGCTATCTCGATCCGTTCCGGCTCTCGGATTTCTCCGATCCGCTGGTGCGCCAGACCTACCACGCCTACCACATCGACGTGGTGCGCGAGACCGTCGCCCGCACGGTGCCGACGATCAACTATCCCGGCGCCACCGCCTTCCACAACGCATTGGACGAAAATCTGATGGCGTCGCTGACCAAGGCCAAGACAGCGGAACAGGCGATGGCCGACACGGAAGCGGAGTGGAAGAAGATCGCCCGCCGCATCGGCGAGGACAAATTGCTCGAAGCCATCAGGACGAACAAGGAGGCCTGGCCGACGGTTCTCGACCCGATCAGCTGATCCGTCTCCCTGGATCAGCGCTGGAGGGGAGGAGCATCTGTTCCTCCCCGCCGCAGTCAACGCCACCAGCAAAGCAGCCAGATGAAGCGTTCCGTCCCCTTCGAGATATTCCGCTACGCCGCGATCTTCGCGGCGATGGCGGTGACGCTGGTACCGATCCTGTGGATGGTGTCGATGGCCTTCAAGCCGATCGCCGAATGGTCGGCGACCGGCGCCGACCTGACATGGTGGCCGAAGAACCCGACGCTCGGCAATTTCCAGTTCGTCTTCGGCGAGTCCAACAACAATCTGATCGTGGCGCTCGACCGCACCGCGCTGAAGCCGATCCTGTCGTCGCTGCTGTCTTCGGTGTTCGGCACGGCGATCGCAATGTCGGCGGGCACGGCTGCGGCCTACGGGCTGTCGCGTTTCGGCTCCGGCCAGAACCTGCCGCTGGCGCTGATCCAGCTCAGGCTGTTTCCGCCAATGGCGGTGATGATCCCGGTCATGATCATGTGGGCCTTCCTGAACTTCACCGACAGCTGGTTTGGCCTGGCCCTGATCTACGGCATCGTCACCCTGCCGTTCGCTTTCTGGCTCATGAAGACCTTCTTCGACGACATGCCGCGCGAGATCGAGGAAGCGGCGCTTGTCGAAGGTTGTTCGCGGCTGCGCGTCTTCACGCGCATCACGCTGCCGATGATGCGCGCACCGCTGGCCAGCGCCGCCCTCTTCGTCTTCATCCTCAACTGGTCGGACTATCTGATCGCGCTGCTGCTGACGACGCGTGAATGGGTGACGATCCCGGTCTACATGGCCTCGCTGTCCTCCTCGATGACCGGGCAGCTCTATGGCGCCAAGGCCGCGCTCGGTCTTATCGCCGCGGTGCCGCCGGTCATCATGGGCATCGCCATCCAGCGCCATCTGGTGCGCGGACTGACGTTCGGCGCGCTCAAGCAATGAGCGCGGTGACCGTGACTGTCTCAAAGGACGCAAAGGCCGCGCTTGGCAAGCCCGCGCTGCGGGACGAGGGAGCGCGGCTGGGATTCCGGCTGACGCTGCCGGCGCAGGTTTTGGTGCTCTTCATCTCCGTCTTCCCGCTGCTGATGCAGCTCTACATCAGCGTCACCGACTGGTCGCCGCTCTCCGGCCTCGGCTGGTGGAACGCATGGGAGATGTGGAACAGCTTCGCCAACTACACCGACCTTGCCGCCGATGCGCGCTTCTGGAGCGCGCTGAGGCGCACGGCCATCGTCATGGTCGTGTGCGTGCCCGTCGAATTCCTGCTTGGCCTGGCATTGGCGACGCTGTTCGCGGACGATTTTCCGGGCAAGCGGATCTTCTATTCGATCCTGCTGATGCCGATGATGGTGGTTCCGGCGGTGGCCGGCTACATGTTCTTCATGCTGTTCCAGTCGGGCGGGCCGCTGAACGACATCCTGTCGGCACTCAGCGGTTCCCGCGTCACCATCGCCTGGCTGTCTGACCCCACACTGGCGCTGATCGCGGTGATCATCGCCGATATCTGGCAGTGGACGCCGCTGATGTTCCTGATCCTGCTTGCCGGCCTGGTCGGCGTGCCGCAGGACCAGATCAAGGCGGCGACCCTGCTCGGCGCCAACCCGTGGCAGCGCTTCGTCACCATCGTGCTGCCGAAGATGAAGACGATCGTCATCATCGCGCTGGCGATCCGCGTCATCGAGAACTTCAAGATCTTCGACACGCTCTACATCATGACCGGCGGCGGCCCCGGCGTCGCCACGGAGACGATCTCCGTCTACATCTACAAGGTCACGACGCAGGACCTGATCTGGGGCTATGTGGCGGCGATCGCGCTGGCCATCCTGGTCGTGCTTTCGATCGTTGCCGTATTCGCCATGAAGCGCATGGCGCGGGCAAGGCTGGTGCCGGCATGAGCGCGATCCAGCTGCGCAACCTGGTCAAGGCCTTTGGCGAGTTCACGGCGCTGAAGACCATGGACCTCGACATCGCCGATGGCGAGTTCATGGCGCTCCTCGGGCCTTCGGGCTGCGGCAAGTCGACGACGATGAACATGATCGCCGGCATGGAGGAGCCGACCAGCGGAAAGATCCTGTTCGGCGAGCGCGACATGGCCGGCGTGCCGATGGGCCGGCGCGGCGTCGGCTTCGTTTTCCAGAACTATGCCATCTTCACCCACATGACGGTGCGCCAGAACCTTGCCTATGGGCCGCGGATGCGCGGTGCGGCGAAAGCCGAGATCGACCGCCGCGTCGGCGCCACCGCCGAGCTGCTGCAGTTGACGCCGCTGCTCGACCGCAAGGCCGACCGGCTCTCGGTCAACATCCTGCAGCGGGTGGCAATCGGACGCTCGGCGATCATGGAGCCGGCGATCTTCCTGCTCGACGAGCCGCTGTCCAATGTCGACGCCGCCTTCCGGGCGGTAATGCGGACCGAGCTCAAGCAGCTGCAGCGCCAGTTCAGGCAGACGATGGTCTACGTCACCCATGACCAGCTCGAGGCCATGACCATGGCCGACCGCATTGCCGTCATGGATCACGGCGTGCTGCAGCAGGTGGGAACGCCCCTGGAAGTCTACAACAATCCAGCCAATGTCTTCGTCGCCCGCTTCATCGGCGCTCCGGGCATGAACCTGCTGAAGGGAAGGCCGGCGGAGAGCGACCGGGGCCTGGTGGTCGATCTCGGGCCACTGGGGGTCACGCCGACGCTGCCGGATGCGCTGGCCGCCACCTTGCGCGGATCGCGCTCTGAGGTGCTTTACGGCTTCCGGCCCGAACAGATGTCGCTGGTGCAGAGCGGGCAGGGCCTCGCCATGCCGGTGAGCTTCGTCGAGCGGATCGGCGCGAGGACCATCGTCCATCTCGGCGATGGCGAGACCGCCGTGAAGGCGGTGTTCGACAATGCTGTCGGACTGTCGATCGGCGAGCTTGCCGTCGTCGCCCCCGTGGCATCGTCCGTGCGTGTCTTCGATGCCCGCAGCGGCATTGCGATGAAGGCAGGTTGACATGGCCGATATCGTCTTTCGCAATGTCAGCAAGCGTTACGGCACGACGCTCGCCGTCGACGACGCCTCGTTCACCGTCAATGACAACGAATTCTTCTGCTTCTTCGGGCCGCCGCTGTCGGGCAAATCGACAATCCTGCGCCTGGTGCTCGGGCTGGAGACGCCTGACGCCGGAGAGATCCTGATCGGCGGCAAACCGGTCAACACCGTCTCGCCGGCCGAGCGCAATGTCGCCATGGTGTTCCAGAACCTGGCGCTGTTCCCCCATATGAGCGCGCGCGAAAATGTGCGTTTCCCGCTGGTCGAGCGCAAGGTCGCCGAGGCCCAGATCGAAACGCGTGTCGCCGATGTGGCCGCCAAGCTCCACATCGGCCATATTCTGCACAAGCCGCCGGCGCAGCTTTCCGGTGGCGAGCGGCAACGCGTGGCGATAGCCCGCGCCCTGGTGCGCGACCCGAACGCCTATCTGATGGACGACCCGATCTCTGCGCTCGATGCGCGGCTGCGCGAGGAAACGCGCGTCGAGCTCAAGCGCATCCAGCGCGAACTCGGCAAGACGCTGATCTACGTCACCCATGACCAGGAAGAGGCGATGTCGATCGCCGACCGCATCGCGATTCTGGAGAATGGCAGGATCCGACAGATCGGCGCCCCGTCCGAGATCTACGACCGCCCGGCGAACACCTATGTGGCGCGACTGCTTGGTTCGCCGATGATGAACATCCTCAAATCCGTTCGCGGCGAAGATGGCCTCGAGGCCGCCGAAGGCACGGTCAGCATCGACGATCGCGCTGCTCCGGCCGACGCGATCGAAATCGGGCTCAGGCCGGAGGACATCAAGGTCGGGCCCTGGGTCGAAGGGGGCGCTGGCCGCCCGGCGCGCGTATTCGAGGTCGAGCCCCTTGGCGGCTACACGGTGGTAACGCTCGCCGCCGGAGAGGCGCGGCTGAAGGCGCTGCTGCGCGGCCAGCCCGACATCAGGCCGGATGCGGTGGTAGCGATATCCTGCGAGCCGGCCCGGGTGCATTATTTCGGGCAGGACGGAGGCGCGTTGGCGAGATGATCGCGGCTGCGAAAACAGAATTGCGGGAGGAAGACATGGCGAGCGAAGGCTTCGAGCCGGACGTGAAGGTCCGCACGAAAGAATACCGTATCGGCTGCATCGGCGCCGGCATGATCATGGCCGAATGCCATCTTGCCGCCTATGCGCAGGCCGGTTTCCCAGTCGTCGCCATCGCTTCGCGCACCAAGGCCAGTGCCGAGAAGGTAGCTGCACGCTGGAGCATTCCGACCGTCCACGACACACCGGAACAGCTGATCGAGGATTCCGAGGTCGAGATCGTCGACCTGGCGTTTCCGCCCGACCAGCAGCCGGCATTGATCCGCCATGCGCTGAAGCAGCCTCACATCAAGGCGATCCTGGCGCAGAAGCCGCTGGCGCTGTCGGTCGATCAAGCCGTGAAACTGCGCGACGAAGCCGCAAAGTCCGGCAAGATCCTCTCGGTCAACCAGAACATGCGCTACGACCAGTCGATGCGCGTGCTGAAGCAGATCATCGACAGCGGCGCGCTGGGCGACATCGTCTTTGCGCAGATCGACATGCATGCGATCCCGCACTGGCAGACCTTCCTTCAAGACTACGACCGGCTGACGCTGGCCAATATGAGCGTGCACCATCTCGACGTGCTGCGCTTCCTGTTCGGCGATCCCTCGGAAATCACCACCCTGACACGCAAGGACCCGCGCACGACATTCGAGCATAGCGACGGCATCACCGTCTCGACGCTGCGCTTTCCCTCCGGCGTGCTCGCCGTGTCGCTGGAGGATGTCTGGTCCGGACCGCGCCAGGAGGGCTATCTGGACGACCAGCACATCAACTGGCGCGTCGACGGCACCAAGGGTGTCGCCAAAGGCACGATCGGCTGGCCGAAAGGCGTGGCCTCGACGCTGACCTATGCCTCGACCGAGACGACCGGCGGCGAATGGGTCAGCCCGAGCTGGGACACGATGTGGTTCCCGCATGCCTTCGTCGGCGTGATGGAGCAATTGCAGCATGCGGTGAAGACAGGCGCGCCGCCGGCATTATCGGTGGCCGACAACGTCAAGACGATGGCGCTGGTCGAAGCCGGCTATCGCTCGATCGACGAGGGCCGCACCGTCAAGCTTTCCGAAATCTCGATAAAATCAGCCAACTGAATCGCTTACAGGGAGGAGTTCACATCATGATGCAGGCAGGTATTTTCACGGGCTATTTCCCGTACGGGCTCGAAGAGACGGCAAAGAAGATACGCGGGCTCGGTTTCAACACGGTGCAGCTCGACCTGCATTTCAGGGATATCGATCTGTCGGCCGGGCAGATCACTGAGGAAAAGGCCAAGCAGGTGCGCGACGTCTTCCGCGACAACAACCTGCCGATCTGCTGCGTGTCGGGCTACACCAACATTATCCACCCCGATAAAGTCGAGCGCGACAAGCGCGTCGGCTATCTCAAGGAAATCATCCGCAATGCGCGCGCCTTCGGCTCGCCCTACGTGATCTCGGAGACCGGCACCTACAACACCGAATCCGACTGGGTGCATCACCCCAAGAACAAGACCGAGGAAGGATTCGAGGAATGCCGCAAGGTGATCTCGGAGCTTGCCCAGACGGCTTACGACCATGGGGCGGTGTTCCTGCTCGAAACCTATGTCAACAATGTCGTCGGTTCGGTCGAGGAGACGGTGAAGATGTTCGCCCAGGTCGACCATCCGGGCCTCGGCCTGCTGATGGATCCGACCAACTATTTCGAAACCCACAACATCAACCGGATGGACCAGATCCTGAACCAGGTGTTCGATACGCTGACCGACAAGATCAAGATCGCGCATGCCAAGGACGTCAAGCGTTCGGGCAGCGACAAGTCGGAAAAGCATGCCGACATCGGCGACGAGGATGCCATGGAGAGCCACACGTTCCGCGGCGTCGGCGAGATCGAGCTGCCGGCGCCCGGGCTGGGCTCGCTGAATTACGATCTCTATCTCCAGCGGCTGGCGGAAAAGCACCCAAACATCCCGGTCATCATCGAGCATCTCTCGGAAGACGACGTGCCGCGCGCGAAGAAATTCCTCGACGGGAAGTTCCGCGCCAACGGGCTGTGAGCGCCGGTTGCGCCGCCGGCGCATGGCGGCGCAACCCCAACCAAGGGAGGAATGAATGTTGAAATTCGCATTGAAAGTGGCTGCCGCGGCAACGCTGGTAGCCGGGGTCTCCTTGAGCCTGCCGGCATTCGCGCAGGACGGCCAGAAGACCTTCTATCTGCTGTCGCATGGTGGCCCTTCGGACGCGTTCTGGATCGACTGGAATGCCGGCGCGACCAAGGCCTGCGACCAGCTCAAGGTGACCTGCAAGATCTCGTTCAGCGGCGGCGACATGGCGGCGCAGAAGGAGGCTTTCAACTCGGCGCTCGCCGCCAAGCCGGACGGCATCGCTACCACCTCGGCTCAGCCCGGCCTGTGGACGGAGGAGGTGAAGGCCGCCAAGGCCGCCGGCATACCGATCGTGTTCTTCAACACCGATGATCCGGCGACCGGGCGGCAGGCCTACGTCGGGGCCGACCTCAGGGAAGCGGGCGTCATCTGGGCCAAGTATCTCGTCGACCACAAGATGGTGAAGCAGGGCGACAAGGTGTTCCTGCCGGTCGAAGTGCCGGGCGCCAGCTACCAGCAGCTCGAGACCGAGGGCATCGCCAGCGTCTTCGATCCGCTCGGAATCAAGTACGACGTGGTCGATTGCGGCACCGACCCGGCCGGCATCATCGCCAAGATGACCGACTACATGGTCGCCAACAATCCGCCGGCAATCATTGCACTGGGCGATTCCGTGGCAGCAAGCATCAAACGCGTCTTCGACGGGGCCGGTGTGTCGGCCGGCAAGGTCCCGGTCGTCGGCTGGGGCAACTCAAAGGAGACGGCCGAGGCGGTCAAGTCCGGCTTCGTCAATGCTGCGGCCTGGCAGTACCCGTCGGCGCAGGGCTTCATGCCGGTGGCGCTGCTCGGGCTTGCGGCCTCTGGCGAGCCGGTCGGCTACGACATTCACACATTCAGCCTCTACGACGCCTCGAGCGTCGAGCCGATCCTGAAACTCTACAACAAGTGACGACAATCGGCGCCCGCCCCGAAATGGCGGGCGCCCGACGAAACGCATGGTCCTGACAGATATGGCAATCACAGCAGACGACGACACGCAGCGAGCGAAGGGCAGGTCTGCGCTGCTGCGTTCGCCGCAATTCTCCTCGCTCATCATCCTCATCGTGCTGCTCGTGGTTTTCGCCATCGCCGACGGCAACTTCCTGTCGCCGCTCAACATATCCAACATGATGGCGTTCCTGCCCGAGCTCGGCATCATCGCTCTCGGCATGACGCTGCTGCTGACGGCGGGCGAGTTCGATCTGTCGGTCGGCGCCGTGTTCGGCCTTGCGCCCGTCGTGGTGATGCTGCTGGTGCAGAATGGCGGTATCGACATCGGCGTCGCCCTCCTGGCCGGGCTTGTGCTGTGCATCGCGATCGGCGCCATCAACGGGCTGATCGTCACCAAGATCGGCATTTCCTCGTTCCTGGTCACGCTGTCGATGCTGCTCGTCGTGCGCGGCGCGGCGCTCTACATCACGCAGGGATTCCCCCTGAAGTCGTGGGACCAGCCCGGCTTCTTCGTCACGCTGCTTGCCGGCAGCTTCAATGTAGGCTCGTTCCGGTTCTACACCTCGCTCTGGTGGTTCATCGGCCTGTCGCTGCTGGCGATTTACATCCTGCGCTACGCCAAGCTCGGCAACTGGATCAGCGCCATCGGCAGCAACCGCAACGCAGCGGTGGCGCGCGGCGTGCCGGCCGACGCGGTCAAGATCTGGCTGTTCATCCTGACCTCGGTGGTGGCCGGGCTGGCCGGCATGATCAGCGCGTTCCGGATTTCGGCCGCCTCGCCGGTGGCCGGCACCGGCTACGAACTCGAAGTGATCGCCATGGTGGTGGTCGGCGGCACGGCGCTCACCGGCGGGCGCGGCACCATCCTCGGCACCATCGTCGGCGCGCTGATGCTGCGCGCCATCCGCAACGGCATCGTGCTGATCGGCGTGCCGGGCTTGGCATACAACATCTTCGTCGGCGTCATCATCCTCGCCATGCTCATCCTGCACGCTTTGCTGCAGAAGAACGCCGCAAGGAGCTGACGATGGAAGTGCTGCGTCTGCAAGACCTGCAAAAGTCCTTCGGCAACGTGCGTGCGCTGAAGAACGCCTCGTTCACCCTCAACGAAGGCGAGGTGGTTGCCCTGCTCGGCGACAATGGCGCCGGCAAGTCAACGCTGATCAAAGCGATCTCCGGCGTCTTCCCGGCCGACCACGGCGACATCTTCGTGCGCGGCGAGAAGGCATCGATCCGCTCGACGCGCGACGCGATGGACCTCGGCATCGAGACCATCCATCAGGACACATCGCTCGCGCCGGACCTCAGCATCGCGCGCAATCTTTTCCTGGGCCGGGAGCCGGTCAATTTCGGCTGGCTCGGCGTGTTCGCGCCGCTCGATCTCGCCAAGCTTCGCAACGCCGCCTCGGCGCTGCTGAAGCGGGTCGGCATTTCGAAAAAGCTCGATGCCGATGCACTGGTGAGCACGCTCTCGGGCGGTGAGCGGCAATCGATCGCGATCTCGCGCGCCATGCAGTTCGCCGCCAAGGTGATCATACTCGACGAGCCGACCAACAATCTTGGCGTCGAGGAAACCCACGGCGTGCTGCGCTTCGTCAAGGAGGTGCGCGACGCCGGCCACTCGGTGCTGCTCATCACCCACAACATCCACCACGTGTTCCAGGTCGCCGACCGCATCATCGTCATGCGCCGCGGCGAAATCGTCGCGGAACAGACGGTCGCCGACACCGACCTGTTGACGGTGGAAAGCATCATCACCGGCGCCGACATGTCGGCCTTGCTCAAGGAGGCGGGCAAAGTGAAGGACGTCGCATGGTAGAGCTTTACGGCAAGACGCTGTCGCGAAGGCAGGTGGCCGAGCGGTCCGGCATGCTGTCGCAGTTTGCCGGTGTGCGGCTTATGACGCTCGGCGACGGCGTGGAGCGCGGCATCCGGATGCTCGAGTTCCGCACCGGCTCCGGCCTGCGCTTCACGGCGCTGGTCGACCGGGCGCTTGATATCGCCGATTGCGACTTCCGGGGCCAGGCGATCGGCTGGCATTCGCCGAGCGGCTTTCGCCACCCCGGACTGCACGAGCATGAAGGGGAGGACGGTTTCGCCTTTGGCCGGTCGTTCTCGGGGCTGCTCGTCACCTGCGGCCTCGATCATATACTGGGCCGGCAAGACGTGCCGGCCGAAAGCTACAATTATCCCGGGCGCAAGCGGGTATTGCACTCGCTGCATGGCCGCATCGGCACCGTGCCGGCGCGGCTGACCGGCTACGGCGAGGCCTGGGACGGCGACCGCTGCGTGCTGTGGGCGGAAGGCATCGTCCAGCAGGCAACCGTGTTCGGCGAGGATCTCCATTTGCTGCGCCGCATCGAGGCCGATGTCGGCGGCAGCGAGATCCGCCTGTCGGACCGCGTAGTCAATCACGGTTTCAGCCGCACGCCGCATATGTATTTCTATCACGTCAATGTCAGCCATCCCTTGCTCGACGAGGGTTCGCGCTACCTGGCGCCGATCCGGGATGTCGTCTGGGCGGCGCACGCCGGCGAACGCTACGAGGCGCAGAAAGTCGGCTACCGAACCGTGCCGGCGCCGCAGCTGGGGTTCAGCGAGCAGGTCTGGGAGCACGAGCTTGGCTCCGATGCGGCGGGCGAGGTGCCGGTGGCCGTCGTCAATGACCACCTGGGCCTCGGCTTCGAGGTCGTTACCCGCAAGGATCAGCTGCCCTGCACCTATCAGTGGCAGAACTTCCAGGCCGGCCTATATGCGTTGGGAATCGAACCTTCGACGCATCATGTTCTGGGCAATCTCGCCGCGCGCGAACGGGGCGAGATGATCTGGCTGGACCATGGCGAAAGCCGCTCCTATGACGCCGTGTTCCGGGTGCTCGACGGTGCCGGCCAGATCGCCCAAGCGGAAGCGAGGATAGGGTCGATCGCCCGGCAGCCGCAACAGGATTACCCTGCGCCGTCGGGCGCTTTTGCGAGACTGCAGGCGTGACCGGCTTGAAACGCACGATCGGTTGCCGCGGCGGGCGGGAAGTGCGCCGGAATACGGAAGCAGGCGCGGCCCGGCCGGCCCCAGGCGGCCCTTGCGGAGCGCAGGCGGGAAAGCGGAGATGACGATGACGGCAAGCAGGAAGCGCGACTACAGCCTGGTCGGTGAAAGCACCAAGCGCGCCATTGAGACCGGATTGGCTTCGGCCGAATGGTATCACACCGATGTCCCGCGCAAGGCGATCAAGGAGTTGATGCAACGCTCCGACGGGCCGGCGATCCGCGACACGATCATCTGCGTCGCCGCGATCCTGGTGTCGGCCGCCGGCATCGTATGGTTCTGGGCCACGTGGTGGGTGGTGCCGTTCCTGTTCGTCTATGGCGTGCTTTACGGCTCGTCCAGCGACTCGCGCTGGCACGAATGCGGCCACGGTACCGCGTTCCGGACGCGCTGGATGAACGATGTCGTCTACCAGATCTCAAGCTTCATGCTGATGCGCAACCCCGTGCAATGGCGCTGGAGCCATGCCCGCCATCACACCGATACCATCATCGTCGGCCGCGATGCCGAAATCGCCGTCATGCGCCCCCCAGATCTGCTGCGGGCGGCGCTCGCCTTCACCGGTATTCTCGATTTCCGCTATTCGCTGCCGGCGCTGGTGCGCCAAGCGTTCGGCAAGCTGTCCGATGAAGAGAAGAGCTATATCCCCGAGATGGAGCAGCACAAGGCGGTGATCGCTGCGCGCTGGCATGTCGCCATCTATGCGGCGACAGTCGGGCTGGCGCTGTTCACGTGGTCGCTGCTGCCGCTGGTGCTGATCGGCCTGCCGCGAGTCTATGGCAGCTGGCACATGGTGCTGACAGGGTTGCTGCAGCATATCGGCCTGGCCGACAACGTGGTCGACCATCGGCTGAACACCCGCACCGTCTACATGAACCCGGTCAGCCGCTTCATCTACTGGAACATGAATTATCACGTCGAACACCACATGTTCCCGATGGTGCCCTATCATGCGCTGCCGAGGCTGCACGAGCTGATCAAGCACGACCTGCCGGTAGCGAACCCGTCGATGTGGCATGCCTATCGCGAGGTCTGGCCGGTGCTGCTGAAGCAGCTGCGGTACGAGGATTTTTATCTCAAGCGCGAATTGCCGCCGACAGCCAGACCCTATCGCGGCGAATTTCACCAGGTGGATATGTCGGCGGCGGCTGAATAGCCATAGCGGATGGTGCGGGAGCCGGAGATGGCCGACTGGATTGAAGCGTGCGCGGTCGATGACATCGAGGAAGAGGATGTCATCTGCTTCGATCCTCGCGGTTTGCCGCTCGCCCGATGACGAGCTCTTCGCCACCGACGGATATTGGACCCATGAGAAGGCGCATCTAGCCGAAGGGCTGGTGATCGACGACGTCATCGAATGCCTTGAAGCACATTGGCCGCTCTGCGACCGGCCAGGTCAAGGGCGCGCCGGTCTGCGTCAAGCTCGCGATCTATCCGATGAGAATCGAGGCCGGCAAGGTGATGATCCAGATCTGACGCGTGGTAACCGGTCCAGCACCGCGTTTAGCAAACTCAGAGTGACGTTTTCCTGAGCCGAAAGAGACAGACCGTCGCCGACGGGCGCGCCATGGAGGGTAAGCGCCAGCTGACCATGCTGCGCGTGCTGGTCATGGACGTGGCCGAGGGCCGCCGACCGGGCTGAGGTCGATCGTCTCGATGCCGCCGGAGTTGTGCTGAACCCTAGATCGCGATGCGGCCCCCAGCCTGTTCACCGTGCCGGGCTAGAATTTCTTCGAGATCGGCACCGCCGACTGTTTTCTAGGTTGGGCTTTCCGGCTCCACAAGACGGGCACCGACGCCGTCATTGCAGCGCCGGCTATGCCACGGTCACCGTGCCCAGACATATGTGCTTGGCCCTTTGACCCTGATCGACGAGGTCCTGATTCACTGCTGCTTCTGCTGATCAGCTTTGAGGTGCTGATTGTGCGGTTTGATCTGGCAGCGTTGATACTGGGCGCTACCGCGATCGAAGCGGAAGGACAGCGCCTACCGCAGCGGCAAAACGACCGCCTGAACAAGATCAGTGTGAGGGAAGGAGATGGAATTTATTGGTGCGCAGCGAGCGCGGCAAAGCTGCGCAGGTGATCGTGGCTGGAAAGCGTCGCTACAAAGGCTGTGCGTTGTCAGTTTGGAAGCCGACACGCGTCCGGCAGACGAGGTGATCTCGCTGGCTGACTGCGGCGCGGGATTATTATTGAACGACGGCAGGAAGTAGGCTCGGTGCCACGCCGTGCGTCCAGGACTCGGGTTGGAGTGGATTATGGTTCGGGGTGACCATAGCCGATCTGCGCAGCCTCGAACCTCCAGCGCTTGCCGCATGTTGGGCAGGGGTACAATTTTCACTTTCACGCTCGACCTGCTCCGCGTGTGCGTCAGGATGATGCTACACTCAAATTCTCACCACGGCTCAAGGTTCTCCTCGGCAGCGAGGCTTCATGCCGTAAGCGAGCCGCCCCGGGAAACTGATTTCAATTCCTTCGCAGCCGCAACGAGGCGCGGTCATTCCCGGCGGCTTTGATGAGCTCCATCACCTGCTCAGGCGTGATGCCGTTCTGCTGGGCAAAATGGAAGAGTTCGTTGCGTTCGTTGGACGAGACCCGGTTCCTGTCGCGAAAATCACGCTCGGTTTTGTTGTCCGTCATCATCTTCTCCTTTCAACCTCAATTCGCCGGCCCGAACCGCCCGCTGGAGCAAAACCCGAGACCGCCCAACGCGGAGGCTGATCGAGCCTCGCTAGGGCTGCTGCGAGTAGACGAAAGCTCCAACTGGCGAAAGCTGGGGGAGCTTGTCCAACGCCGGGGTGGGCTCGGTGCACGCCGTGGCATCGCTTCGGCGACTTTAACCACCCGCCCAGAACACGGATGGGAGCAGCCTCGGAAAGATCCGCCCACCAGGCAATGAAGCTACGCGAACACCGAGTTCCTCGTCCTGTAGCATCAGCAGACGCTCGTGGATGTCTTACCCGGCATTCTCGCCGGAATGATCGAAGTGGATGGCGAGGCCAAAGGCGAGCGCTCGCTCGGCGATCATATTGACAAGATGGCTTTCGCCGATCGACAGCGCCGGAACGGCCTCTTTCAACGCCTCGAGAGCGTGCCGTATCGACAAAAGACCCCGCCGCTTGCGGCTGCTCACATATTGATCGATCAGGGATTCCAGTGGCATCTGCCTGCCTCCGCTTCGGACAGGATCTCGTAGCGTGGCTGCGGAGCAACAGCATTCACATTGGTTAAGAGATGGCGGCGAACGCCATCATGCATGCCGCCAAAAACAGACGGCGGTGGGGCTGGCTGATTTACCCCGGGTTGGAGCGCTACCCTCGGGTAAGCATGGCACGACCGTCGCGCCGGGTTCGGACATTTTCGGTGCTACTGCTCCGGTACCGCGGAGGTTTGTGGATGGTTGCGTGCCGCCTCGGCGATTTCCGGAATGAATTTCGTCGCGGTGCAGCTTCGGTTTACATTGGCGCGGGCGGTAAATACCTCTTGCCCGCAGACTTGCGAAGCGAGCGCGATCGGCACGTGCACCGCCAGTGGCAACTCGGTCTCAGCCACTCCCAGATGTCTTGCAACCTGTTGCTTCACCTCCGGCCGGCCGAGCGAGACGTCAACGCCGACATCATCCTTGGCGGTCGGCGACGATCCTTGCGCCGGCAGTCGACCCTGCTTGGCTGTTTGCGACGAGTCGCCGGATTGCTGCGCGGGCTGACTTGTCTGCGCAGATGCCTCGACGCCCAAAGTCAGCGAGGCCGCCAGTCCCAAAAAAGCCCGGAGCCCCAAAGACGCAACCCGAAGTCCGAATGTGCTCATTGTCATGTTCCTCACCGTGCGGGGTTCAACCTGGCGCGCTCAGAGTTCGGTGTTGCTTCGGCCTCTTTCGAAGACAGGGATGTCTTCCTCCTCCTCATCATTGTCGCCGGTTGGTATGTCCTCGGCGTAGCTGCGGGTCAGTTCCTCGGTTTCGCTTAAGCCGTCGATCGTCTCATTGGCGCCTGCCCCTTCATCATGACGACCGGTAATTTCGCTGCGGGGCCTTGCGCCGATCGGCTGGTCGACATCGTCGGCTCCCCCGAAACCTGGCTCCGCGCCGTGCCTGTCTTCGTGGCCCACGGGGCTGTCCAACACGGCGGCATCCTCCGGGCGAATGGGTTCATCATTGGCGAAGTCACTTCGTCTCGAATGCGAGGTCTCGTTTTGCTTTGGCATGTCAGGTCTCCTGTTCGTTTGGCAAATTCGACGACGCTGGTGCTTGCACGCCGGACTACCTGAGCGACGCACCCTTTAGAGCCTGCATCGACGACCGCTTGAAGGTTGCAGCGTCCCTGGGGGCGGAGGCAGTGCCAGAGGGTTGGCACAGACTCCACAGCGCCGCGAAGAACCAACGTCGTGGCCAGATCCACTCAGCCCTGAGAACCGCTCTTGCTCAGTTGCTGGGCATGTTTGAAATGCTGCCGGATGAGCCGGCGCGGTCTTTTTCGCATGGGCCGCCAGATGTTTTTCCTGACCGTTTTCCGCATAGGAGGTCATCAGCGTCAGGGCTTCCTGGTGCGCTGCAACCTGGGCGTCGACGTAGGCGTTATCGAACGCCCCGCTGCTGTCGTTGCTCAATGCTTCCAATTGGGCAGCATGCTTGCTTGTCATCTCCGGTGCCACTGCGACGTCGTCCTTCTTTGCCGCCGCAATGAGCCGCTTGGAAGAATTCGTGTGGTCCTTGATCATCATGCGAGCGAATTCCTTCACTCGTGATGTCTTCGATTTCCGCAGCGCCAACTCACTCGACTGGATCTCGAACATGTCTGAACTCGAAGCTGCTTTGACAAATTCCTGCGGGGACGTCGTCGCGGTCTGAGCCATTGCCCCCGGGCTGATGAGACCGATGGCGATCGCAGCCAAAAGCACTTTGACGAAATGCATGTTGTGCTCCCAACACGGCCGAGCTGCCGTTGTTCCCCTTTTTGTGACAATAAATACCGGGCGGCAGGCGTAGACCCCGAATGGCTCCTGCTCAGCGCTTTGATCATAGATCCGGCCGTATTGCAGGACCGGTGACTGCGCGGAGCTCAGCGCGGTTCTCCGACAAGGCACTATGATCGCAGAGCAGCCGACCGACTTCGTAAGCCCAGTGGATGCGCAGGAGTGCGCTGTTTGCCGACCCGTCGCCGTGGGTCACGCGTCGTGGCAGACCTGTCCGACAGGTCCATGAAAACTTCTGCAAAACTGCGATGATGATGGGCAAATAGGCCCAGCACCTAGCTTAGTATAATACGCGCCCGCTGGCCCGGCCGGCTTTTCGTTTGCCCTCGGAACCTGGTCAATTCGCACAGTTGCTCCCCTGCGATGGCGCGGGCCGCCTCGAATCTGAAATTCTGTCAATCGCCCGATGCGGCTGCTGCCCTCCCTGCCGCGAGCCGGAATGCATAACGATTGCGGATGTGGCTGTTAAAATAGACGCCCTTGGCAAAGGCAGCTTTGAACGCGGCAACGGCCTCAGCAGGTACGTCCAAAAACTCGTAATGCTTCCCGCTCGCTACAAACCAAACCGAGAGAACCCTGGTGTTCGGGTCATAGTCGAACTTGCGTATCGAAGTCGACGGCATGGTATGCCATCCAAACTCAGCCGGGTTGGATCGCCAGCTACAGGCTGAAACAGTATTCGAAGACGTGCCCGCGCTTCTCGTCGGCAACCCTGATCCAAATGGGTTCGCTGGTGCGCAGGGTGACGTCGCGCTCCGTCGCTTCCCGCGCCGCCCTGATCGGCGTTGTCGCGTGCACGATGTGGGTAGCCGTCACGGTATCGCCATCCATTTCCTCAACGTGGTATTTCGGCACTTGTGTTCCTAAGCGTCTAGTTCGAGAGGCTGATCGTGATCCGGATCGGCATGATAAGCGACCTGGCGAAAATCGCGCATATCGATCTGTTGCCCGCAAACAGGGCAAGGGAGGAAATGCGCGAGTTCGCTCGCGGGCGGGCCTTCATGTCGGTGCCCAATTATTGGTCTGCCGAGATCCGATAGCCTGGTCATTATTTCCGCAGAGCCTTCGCTTCTCGCTCCAGCGTTTCGCGTTGGTTGCCGTGCTTCGCGATCAATTCCTTGACCTGCTGCGGGGTGATCCCGGCCTTGGCTGCGAAATACTCGACTTCATAATCCTCATCGGCCGAGACCCGGTCCCGATCGCGAAAGTCCCGCTTGCTCTTGTCGTCGGCCATATCGATTCCTCCTTCGCTCATCCCGCAACGCCGAGTTGACGTGTTTGTTGCACCCAAGAGGCTGATTTCCGGTTTCGGAACTATTTTAGCTCAATCTTATTGAATCGCCGGAGGGCGGATCAGTGCATGCGTTTGAAGTTCATCGAGCCGTTGATGCCGACCCTTGTGGAGAACCCTCCCGAGGGTGAAGGCTGGACCCACGAGGTCAAGTTCGACGGCTACCGATCGCAGATGATCATCGATGAAGACGGCACACGCATTTATACGCGCAACGGCCACGACTGGACTGCGAAATATCGCGACCTGGTGGGGGAGGCAAAGAGTCTTGGTGCCGAAAGCGCGATTGTCGACGGTGAGATCATCGTCTTGAACGAAGCTGGCCTTTCGGACTTCGGCGATCTGCGCAAAGCGATCACCCGCCGACAGCAAGACCTCTATTTCGTCGCCTTCGATCTATTGCACCTCAATGGGCACGATCTGCGCGACATGGCGCTTGAGGAGCGGCGCGAGATCCTGGCCAGCATGATCGAGCTCGGCGGGCGCATTCAATTCAGCGAGCCGCTGCCGGGCGAAGCGAAGGCCATCTTTCA